>JASIBM010000025.1 GCA_030045175.1 Streptosporangiaceae bacterium
CCGAGATCGCCCGTGCCTTCCTGGTGCAGGAGACCACCATGGAGCAGCGAATCACCCGCGCGAAGGCCAAGATCAAGGTGGCGCGCATCCCTTACCGGGTGCCGTCAGCCGAGGATCTCCCGGCACGCGTCTGCGGCGTACTCGCCGTCCTCTTCCTCGTCTTCAACGAGGGCTACCTGGCGACCGGCCCCGGCACCGATCCCGTACGTCACGACCTGACCGCCGAGGCGATCCGGCTCACTCGCCTGATCCGTGGCCTCATGCCGGACGACGGCGAGGTCGCCGGGCTGCTGGCGCTGATGCTGCTCATTGAGGCTCGCCGTACCGCCCGGGTTTCCGCGAGCGGCGAGCTGGTTGCCCTCGATGAGCAGGACCGTGGGGCCTGGGACGCGGCGCTGATCGCCGAGGGCCACCGGCTGGTACGCGAGCGCCTGGCCGCGCGGGTGGCTCCGGGTCGCTACCAGATCCTCGCAGCGATCAACGCCGTGCACACCTCCGCCCGCGACGTACGCGACACCGACTGGTCGCAGGTCGTCGCCCTATACGACCAGCTCGTCCGCCTCGACCCCTCGCCGATCGTCGCCCTCAACCGAGCCATCGCGGTCGCCGAGCTCGACGGTCCGGAGGTGGCGCTGGCGATCATCGACCGTCTCGATGACAAGCTGGCCGGCTATCACGCCTACCATGCGGCCCGCGCGGACCTGCTGCGCCGGCTGGGCCGCAGTCAGAAGTCACGCGCGGCGTACGACAAGGCCATCGAGCTGGCGGGCAACACCGCCGAGGCTGCCTGCCTGACACGCCGCCGAGACCAGTTGGCGTAGCGCCCGCGGATCCCGATCGAAACGTGACCGAGAAACGTGACCGATGCGCATCAGAGTGCGTTGAGGCGCGCCTTAAGCAGGCAGAACTCATTACCTTCCGGGTCGGCCAGGACATGCCACGACTCCTGCCCTGTCTGGCCGATGTCGGCCGGGCGCGCACCGAGCTTCAGCAGGCGTTCGAGCTCGGCGCCCTGATCGCGGTCGGTGGCGTTGACGTCGATGTGCAGCCGGGATTTGCCATGCTCCGGCTCATCCCTGCGACTGAGTATGATCGTCGGCTGCGGACCGCCGAACCCTTCGCGCGGCCCGATCTCCACCGAGTCGTCGTCCTCGCGACCGAGCACGACGAAGTCAAGGATCTCGCACCAGAACCGTGCCAGCACCTCAGGGTCGCGGCAACCGAGCACGAGCTCACTGATGCGGCATGCCATGAACGGAACCTGCTCTCCGCCTGGGAACTGCCTGGGAGAGCACGCGTGAACCCTCGTGGGTCCCGGCAGTGAAGACAATCCGCGATCGTACCGGACGAGGCGAGCACGGCGAAATGATTTCAGCGCCGACCCGGTCCGGGCGCGGCAGGCTCGTGATCAGGTATTTTGCTGGCCAGGTATTCACATTTGGCGGTGACCTGCGGGGATGCAATGCCGTTAGCGGGCTTGCCCACGGGTTAAGCATGGCTTGACCACAGTGTTATGAACTGGTTTGGCTGGTCTTGCGGGCGGTGGTCGCTGTGCGGCGTTTCGCTCGTGGCCCGGCGTCGGCGATGGCCAGGGTCAGGTCTTCGAGTTCGGCGACGAGGGCGCGGAGCCGGCGGTGGTTGTCGAGCCAGTGCCGGTAGTCCTCGAGCTGGCCCTACGCCACCAGCCGGGGCACGCTGAGCGCCGTCGCCCAGTGGAACACCAGCGACGACAGCGCTTACCTGGTCATCAACCCGTCGGCCCTGCCCAGCGGCACCCGGCGTGGCCATCTTCGACGAGCCAGGAGCGGGAGTCCCCTCGCCGCGCCAGGGCACGCCGCGACTCGGCAATGGCTCTGGCAAGCCGCTGGTCAGCCCGCCACCGGCCGGGATCACCGGCGGCCCGCTTGCTGTCGGCCTCGTCTACGCCAGCCAGCAGTGCACCGGCTAGCCTGGTCAGACGGTGGGCGGAGCGGCTGCGCTAGTCAGGACAGACCCCTGCCGTGGCATTGTGGATCGTGCCCGACATCATTCGGGCTCGGTCGGAGGCCAGGAAGACGGCGCTGTTCGCGGTATCTAGCGTAAGCGGCGATACCTTCAACATGGTGCTCTCGGCGAGAGAGGCAAGCGCCTGGGCCGGGGTAATGCCCAGTTGTCGGCCGACAGCGCCTGCGACGTCCGCGATCGTACGGGAGTCGGGGTTGGCAGCCGTTCGCAGGCAGACTACGCGCACCCCGGTACCGCTCAGCTCCAAGGCGAGCAACCGCGTCAGGTTCTCGACGCCGGCAAAGGCCGCGCCGATCGCCGCGGTTCCCGGGGTGTGCGGGCGCGAGGGACTGCCCGTGACGAAGATGATGACGCCAGACCTTTGGATGACCATCCGCCGCGCCGCGCAGCGGGCCGTGATGAATTGTGAAGCCAAGACCTTCTGCGCGGTGAGGAACTGGTCGATGGGCAAGTTGAGGGCCGGGATGCCCGTCCCGTACTCCGCCGCACGTGGCCCGGTCACGTTGATTTCGATGTCGATGGCCCCGGCCCGCTCGACGATCCCGGTGAGGTACTCCTCCACGCCGATGTCGTCGAGAGCGTCGACAACCGCGACGTGAACTCGGCCACCAGCGTTCTGGATCTCGGACGCTACCGCGTCAAGCCCGCTCTGGCTGCGCCCCGCCAGAAACACCTCGGCGCCCTCCGCCGCGAAGCTGCGGGCCACCGCCGAGCCGATTGAGCCTGCGCCGCCGAACACAACGGCGCGCTTGCCGTTCAAGTTGGATTGGTTCTCCACCTCTGCTCCTCTTGGACTCTCCGGACCCTGATCATGCAGACACCGAGTAGCTTCGAAAGTGGGCGATCAGGATGGCCGGGTCAACGAATGCGAGGGCCTTGGCAGCGTCCGCGGAAGGCCGAACCGTGCAATGACGCTGTTGTCGAATCGCGTGATCGCGCTCACCTCGTCCCCGGTGAGCGTGATCACGAGCAGACCGATGATGTGGGCGACGTCCGAGCATGGATCGTGTTGATAGAGGCCGAACGCAGGTTGTCCATTCGCCCGGATGGCCGGGATGAGACGGTAGCCTCGGCCTTCGCGCCAGCCGACTGCTGCCAAGAATCGGCCTGCCAGCTCGGGACCCTGGTACTCAAGCGGCAGCGGTGGCATCCGGACCCAGACGTCATCGGTCATGAGAGCGACGATGCCTTGGACGTCACCTTCCTCCCAGGCATCGACGAGCTTGTCGAGCACCCGCCTCTCGACATCAGAGTTAGGTGATGGGGGGCGCTTACCCGTCGTCGCTCCGTTTCCGATCGCGGCTCGGGCGCGCTTGAGCGCACTGGTCACAGACTCCTCGGTGGTGTCGAGCATCGCGGCGGCTTCGGCGGCACGAAACCCGAGGACGTCGCGCAGGATGAGAGCGAGCCGTTGCCGAGGTGGCAGGAGCTGCAACGCCGTGACAAAGGCGAGCGAGATCACCTCGCGCGCCTCGAAGCGCACCTCCGGTCCAGGCTCAAGCGGGAATGCTCCGTCGAGCAGGCCGTCAGGGTATGGCTCGAGCCAGGTGACCTCGCCCAGCCGGGTTGGTCCTGGCGGCTCGACTGGCAAGTGGGAGGCTTCCACCGGCGCGCGCCGATTAGCGGCGCGCAACCAGTTGAGGCAGCGATTCGTGGCGATGCGGTACAACCAACTCCGAAGTGAGCATCGTTCCTCGAAGCCGACCAGGCCCTGCCAGGCGGCCAGCAGCGTCTCCTGCAGCAGATCCTCGGCGTCGGCGAGCGATCCGAGTACGCGGTAGCAGTGCACCTGCAGTTCGTGCCGGTACGGCTCGACAAGCTGGCTGAATGCCTCGCCGTCGCCGGCTCTGGAGCGCGCAAGCAGCTCGGCGGTCACGTGCCCATTCTCCCAACGACCTCCTCCCGACCTCCCTGTCATCGGTACAGACACCACCGAGGGCAGAAAGTTGGCGCTCGGGCCTTGCCCAGTTCCAGACCGGGTTGGTGTCTCTACGAGAGAAGCCGGTCGTCCCGAAGGCACGGCCTGGATCACGGTGACACTCCAACAAGGAAGGGTGACACATCGATGACAGGCATCGAGATGGATCACAGCTCGGAAGGGCAAAGCGCGGCGGACTATCAGAAGACCATCCGGGTCAACGCCACACCCGAAGCCCTCTTCGACGCGATCACCACGACTGCCGGCCTAGCCTCCTGGTGGGTCCCGCGAGTAAGCGGAACCGGCCTCGCCGGCGGAGAGCTGAGGTTCCACATGAGCGCCCCCGACCCGCTCGTGATCCGCGTCGATGAGGCGGCACGGCCGACGTCAGTGCAGTGGACCGTGCTTGACTGCCCCTTCCTCCCGGATTGGGTTGGAACGCGCCCCACCTTCACCATCTCGCCGCTCGATGGCGGAGCATCGGAGCTCCGTTTCCGCCACCGCGGGCTCACCTCCGATCTCCCCTGCATAGACGTCTGTCGCCCTAGCTGGGATCACTTCACCGGGAGGAGCTTGCGCGACCTGGCGGAGTCAGGGCAGGGCCACCCCCAGGGAAGCCCTGCCGATTTGACCTGGCGGGAAGCGTTGGCCACGGCCACCGAATGAACTCGCATGCGGGACTCACACCCGTGACGCCGACCCTATGCCGGTTCAGCGCGGGCATGCTCTTCACCCTCCGGACTGTGACCCGGCTGGGCTGAATTCGACCTGCGAGCCGCCGTTAGCCGTGGACGCGGGCGGGGTGTGAGTGCAGGTATAGGAGCTGGTGTTGATGAGCGCGAAGTCGGCTTGCTGCTGGCCCGGGCTGAGCTGGAAGACGCCGAAGCTGAGTTCGGCGCCCGCTGGCATGGCCGCCGGGTTGAACGTGATGGTGGGGTGCGGATGCATTCCTGGCGGTAGTGCGTGGCTCCCCGCCGTGGCGGGATAAAACGACACCACCTGCGAAAAGCCGGCTGGCGCGGGATCTGAGGAGCAGAAGCTGCCGGAGGTGACCATCGCCGGGATGCCGTCTTGCTGAAGGTCGTTCTGCAGGACGGTGGGGTCGAGCAGATCGGCGTTGTTGATCGTCAGCGTGGCTGTGCCGTTGGAGTTGCTGGCCAGCGTGAACGATGCGGTCCGGATCGTGCCGGGTGCCTGAGCTGAGCCCAGCGCGCCGGTCAGGCCAAGGACCAGCGCGGTAGCCGCGGCGGCCACTGACAAGCCGGCGAGCGCGGAGAGCCGGTGCCGGCGGCGGGTGCGGCCCCTGGCCATGATCGCCGCCAGATCCGGGGGGTTGGTCACGGGTAGTGCGGACAGGCACCTCGACGCGGCACGCAGCACCTCGTTATCGCTGATTTCATCGTGGGCATTCATGGCCGGGCCTCCGTGTTAGTGGTTGAGGTGAGTTCGTGACGGAGCGCCGTGACGCCCCGGGACAGGTGCATCCGGGCCGTTCCGGCCTTGATCCCCAGTTGCCTGGCGATGGTGGCGGTGTCGAGGTCAAGGAAGATTCGCAGCGCGATCACCTCACGCTGCCGGGGCGGCAACCGCCATATCGCCGTCAGCAACCTGGCATCGAGGCCATCGTCAAGGTCACCGGGTGCCGTCAGGTCGTGGCCGGCCAGGGGCAGCTCGCGGCGGCGGTGGCGCCACCACGACGCCCCGGCGTTCAGCGCGGTGCGGACCACCCACGCTCGCTGAGCCGGATGACGGCGGACCTTCGGCCACGATGCCCAGGCCTTAGCGAACGCCTCCGCCACCTGGTCCTCGGCCAGCTGCGGGCTGCCGACGACCGCCACCACGGCCCGCAGGCAGGGCTCCCAGCTGGCCTGGAAGAAGCCCGCGAACTCCGCCTGTTGCTTCGTCACAGCCTTTTAACTCTGCCATCTGCCGATCCGCATACCTCCGAGCAGAAAATCTTCCGTAACCCCTCAGATCGCTTTCGTCACGTGGGGTTTGGCTGCTGGTCACGCTCGGCATCGCCGAGCCCGATCCGCGAGGCGGACCGAGTTTCGACTCTCCGCGGTAACAGACCGCCGGCCTAGTCGGCCGTAACACGGCCTCGACGGCGTCGGGCGATGGCGCCAGCCGCCACACAGGCCAATGCAGCTAGGGTAAAGAGTAGTTCGACCACGCCGACGGCACGGTGGATCTTGGCCCAGTCATGCTGCTGGGCGATCGAGTCGATCAGCCCGGAGGTTTCGAGCAACAAGATGCCTGCGAAGCCCCAACGAACCGTGGGCCGGTCGGGTACCGGGATACGGAGCGGGCGCCCGAGTAGCGTCAGGACGAACAGCACGGCAACAACGATCCAGCATGTTACGGCCAGAAGGATCACGTCCCGCCTCCTGATGCTTTCCTGCTGACCGCGCGATCAGAAACCGAGGACACCCGTGACCCGGCGTCGGTTCACGATGTCCTCGATGTTCCGAGAATTCACATGACGAGCGCGCTCGGAGGGACTCGAACCCCCAACCTTCTGATCCGTAGTCAGATGCTCTATCCGTTGAGCTACGAGCGCAGGGTGAACCTCCGTTAGTGTACGGCACCGGCCTGCCGTCTTGTGCTGTCCAGCTTCATGATCGCGGTCGTCCGTCAGCCGGATTCGCTGAGGATCGTCCGCGATCATGAGAACCATCGCATGGGCGACAAGCCGAGTAACCGCCAAAGAGCTTCGATCCCCGCACCTGCCTGAGCCGGTAGGCGCGCGCCTGCTCATCGTGCAACTGACGCGCAGCAGCGACGCCAGCCTCGGTGATCCGACCGGCCGCGAGCGCATCGGCGCGCACATCGCGCCAGTTGCGTGCCCTGGCCATCTCCGTCACGTCCTCTCGCACGGGCTTCATGATCGTGGTCGCCTGTCAGTTCGGGCAGCTGAGAATCGTCCACGATCATGGATATCAGGCCGGGCGCGACCTAGCGCGGGCGGGCCGGGCGGGCCCGGCCCGCCCGGATCCGGAGACGGTGAGGTGCCGTACGGAGCCGTTACATCCTGGCCATGTCCACGAAGCGGCTGTAGTGGCCCTGGAACGCTACCGTCACCGTGGTCGTCGGCCCGTTCCTGTGCTTGGCGATGATGAAATCCGCCTCCCCGGCGCGCGGCGACTCACGCTCGTAGGCGTCCTCGCGGTGCAGCAGGATGACCACGTCGGCGTCCTGCTCGATGCTGTTGTGCACGTGCACGCCGTTCGCGATGAAGTTGTGGGTTCCGGCGACGGTGGCGTCGTAGACCTGCTGCTCGCCAACGCTCTCCACCGAGGCGACCTCGTCCCAGAAGACGTCGTTGGTCGCCAGCAGCTCCAGGTCTGAGTCGCCGAGCAGGTCGGCGATCTGGCCAAGCCGGGCGCGGCTTGGCGAGCAGTTCCGCAATACCTGACCGCTGAGCTGGCTCCCGATCGCGGCGGCGAACTCACGCTCCGGCATCTGCCGCTCGGCTAGGACGGCCGAGATCTTGCCCCAGACCTCACGCGGGATGGTGTCCAGGCGGCTGTCACCTCCGGACGCCAGCAGCATCTGCCTGGCCTGGGCGGCGCAGGCCGCACTGGCGCCACACACCCCGATGCGATCGAGGAACCTCAGCTGATCGTCGACTCCGCAGACCAGCACCTGGTAACCAGGCAACCCGGGCCGGCCTGGCGATGCGGGCCCGCCCGGGGCCACGCGCTCGACGCGGGTCATGATGTCGAAGCGGAGCAGCAGGCGCGCGACGTCGTCGGCGACGCCTCGGCTGGCCGAGGCATAGGCGATCCTGGCGTGCCCGGCAAGCGCGTCCCACCACGCGCGGCCCCCGGCGGACCACAGGTGCCGCACGAACGCCGCTAGCTGGCGCTCTGGCAGCGCGAAGGCCGCGGCAGGCACGACGGCGCCCGGCTCGGCCAGCCGGTCAGCCGCCGCCAGGAGTCCGGCCTCGTGCGGCTCGCGCTCGGCCAGCGACGCGGGAACGTGCCTAGGGATGGCGACACGCGACCCGACCGCCAGCTCGCCGATCGGACGCCAGCCATCATAGGTAAGGAACGGATGGTTCGCCGTCGCCTGGACCTCCTGGCCGGACTTGAGCCTGACGCGGAACACCTCCTTGACGCCAGTCGGGAAGGCATGGGTGAGCCGGGCAGGAACCAGCTTCAGCCGATCATCTAGCGACCAGACTGGGACGTCCCGCTGCCCGGACGCGGCCAGGTCGCCGATTCGCACCTCGGTGCCGGTGTCGGCACGCCAGATCCGGGTGTCGGCCACCAGGCACCCCGACTCGCGCAGGTCCGACAGCATCGGCCGCTTGTCGGTGCGCTGCTCTGGACCGCGGTTGAGCTGTGCGACGGCGACGACTGGCACGTTCAGCTCCTTCGCTAGCAGCTTGAGCGAGCGAGACAGCTCGGAGACCTCCTGCTGACGGTTCTCAACGCGCTTCGGCGACGTCATGAGCTGGAGGTAGTCGATGATCACGAGCCTGAGGTCGTGCTGTTGCTTCAGGCGGCGGCACTTCGCCCTGATCTCCATCATCGACATGTTCGGCGAGTCGTCGATGAACATGGGCGCGTCCGCGACCTCGCCCATCCGCCTGGCCAGCCGGTTCCAGTCGTCGTCGCTCATCTGGCCGGTGCGCATCGAGTGCAGCGCCACCCGGGCCTCGGCGGACAACAGCCGCATGGTGATCTCGTTCCTGCTCATCTCCAGGCTGAAGATCACCGAGCTCAGCCCGTGCTTGACCGACGCGGCCCTGGCAAGATCAAGAGCCAAGGTCGAGTTGTGCGTAGGAACCATGCTCCGGCCGGCAAGATACATCCCGTCGAGGGAATCGACCTGCACGCATCGCACGGGGAGAGATTGAACTGGCCGTACGCCTGTGATGTAGCGCCAGCGCGTGCGCTGGGGATCGTGCCGCAGACGTTCCTTCTGCGCGGCCTGCTTACGGGATAGCCGGAAGACCTCGTCGGACGTGGTGAAGTTCACCATGTAGCAAGTCGATGAGTCCGGCCTCTTGCCTCTTACTTGCTTGGTGGTCATGGAGCACCGGTAGCCGAGGCTCTGGATAAGCTCGCGCGCGCCCTCCGCGAGCTCTTGGCTGGTGACTGCGAGCTGGATCGATCCCGTGTTGGTGACCGTGCCGTCGGTATCGAGTAGTCCAGCGAGCAGGTCCCGGCGTTGCTGTTCTGACGCGCGAAGATATGTCGGCGGGACATGCTTGAGACCGAGCACGCCAAGGTTGCGCAGCTGAGCCCCCACAGTCCCGTCAAGGCCAGAGCCCTCTATAAGCATGATGAGTTCTGGATCCGCGGTAGTTATCCGGGCACTGGCCGAGTGTCCATCGCCTAGCCAGCAGCCCAGCGCATACGGCGGTATCGGCAGCTCGGCATCGGGTAGCCGCAGTGGCTCACAGAGCGCGACCGCGTGGTTGGGCCTGGCGTCAGATGAACGACAGCGCAAGGTAGCCGCGATCTGCTCGGTAGTGACGATCTCCGGCAGGACCGGACTTGCGAGCTCCTTTCTATGACCACGCAGCTGGGCGTCGTAGCGTCTGGCGGCGCGAGTCCATGTGAGCCACTGATGCTGTGCGTCCGCGGCGATGACCTCGCCATCGGAAAACTCGACCTCGTAGCACGGATGGTCGGGCATCACGTCCGTGGTCGCGACGACGGTGACCGGGTGACCGTCGGCCCCGATCAGCCGGTCCCCCACCGCGACATCGCCCATCGTCGTCCAGCCCTGCGGCGTCGGGAGCGGCGTGCTGAGAGCGAGCGCCTTGCCGATGGCGGGCCTGGCGGCGATGACGATCATCTGGCCCTCGTGCAGGCCGTTGGTGAGCGCGTCGAGGTCGGCGAATCCGGTCGGCACCCCGGTCAGCGTCCCGCCGCGGCTGCCGATGGCCTCGATCTCCACCAGCGCCCCGGGCATGATCGCAGACAAGGGCAGGAAATCATCGACGGTCCGGCGCTCGGTAACCCCGTACACCTCGGCCTGGGCGCGGTCCACCAGGTCGTCGGCGTCACCATCGCCCGCGTAACCGAGCTGGACGATCCTGGTGCCCACCTCGATCAGCCTGCGCAAGATCGACTGCTCGCGGACGATCCGCGCGTAGTAGCCCGCGTTCGCCGCCGTCGGCACCGACGCGATCAGCGTGTGCAGGTACGGCGCGCCGCCCACCTTGCCGATGTCGCCGCGCTTGGTCAGCTCCGCGGCCACGGTGACCGGGTCGGCCGGCTCACCCCTGCTGTAGAGGTCGAGTATGGTCTCGTGCACGATCTGGTGAGCTGGCCGGTAGTGATCGGTCGCCCTGATGACCTCGATGACGTCGGAGATCGCGTCCTTCGACATCAGCATGCCGCCAAGCACGCACTGCTCCGCTGCGACGTCGTGCGGCGGCGTCCGCTCGAAGTCCTCGCGCGGCGCGAGTTCAGCGACGCTCACCTGGCCACCCCTTGCCCACCCGATCGCCTGCGACCCCGGTCAGTACCGTTGTATCGAACGCCTCTGACAGTGGGCGCTTACCGCTGTCACGGCGCCGTCTGACGGCCCGCCGATGCCTTTCGCCGACCCATTCGCTGCCAGCCATGCCAGTGTTCTGCGACGGCTCGATTTCGTCTACCCGTGCTGTGCACAGGACTGTGGAGAGGTTGTGCAGACACGCCGGCCGGGCTGTGCGTCAGCTGGGGATAACGCTGTGGACAGCGTCGGTGTCTGGCTGTGCGCAACGGTCCTGGCCTGCGCCAACACTGTCCACCGGGTGTGCGTTGAAAGAAATTCTCGCTTGGGATACCCGGCTGGGCCAGCGCAAGTTATCCACATGATGCGCGTGACGCGGGTGTGACACGCGCGATCCGAGCGGGTCGCAGCGCAGCGCCATAGCAACCCAGAGCAACGCAGAAAGGCGGCGGCATGATTGGCCAGAATGGCCTGCGCGCGGCAGTCAGCCAGAGTATGGTTCGATTATGTGTTCGAGCCCGGAGCAGCCGACCGCAGGGCAGCGGCTCGCCGAGATCAGGCAGGCCATCGACGCCCTGGCCGCCGCCGAGGCGGTCGCCGGGCGCCCGGCTAAGACCGGCGATCGCGACGAGGTCGTCGGCAAGCTGGCCGAGCTGTGGGCGTTGCTCGCCGACCTCGACCCCGACATCGCCCAGCGGATGCTCGCGTACCAGCTCGACTAGGACCGGCCCTAGGTCGCCGGAGCCCGAACGCCTTTTAGCTCGCGACGACCTCGACCTCGAGCGTGGTGCTCACCTCGGGGTGCAGCCGGACGGAGACCTGATGGGCGCCGACGGTCTTGATCGGGTTGCCGATCTCGATCTTCCTGCGGTCGAGCTCAGGACCACCGGCCTTCTTGACCGCAGCGGCGATGTCGGACGTGGACACCGAGCCGAACAGCCTGCCGCCGCTACCTGCCCTGGTGGTGAGCCTGACCCGCAGCTCGCCGAGCCGCTTGGCCGTGTCCTTCGCGTCCTCGGCGCTACGGATCTCCCTGGCCGCGCGGGCGCGCTTGATCAGCTCGATCTGCTTCTCACCGCCGCGGGTCCAGCGCATGGCGTAGCCCCTGGGCACCAGGTAGTTGCGCCCGTAGCCGCCCGCCACCTCGACGACGTCGCCGGGCGCGCCCAGGCCGGAGACCTCCTGGGTGAGGATGAGCTTCATCTGCGTACCGCTCATCGTGCGTAACCTTCCCCGGCCTCAGCGAGCCGTGCTCGTGTACGGCAGCAGCGCCATCTCGCGGGCGTTCTTGATCGCCGTCGCGACGTCGCGCTGGTGCCTGGTGCAGTTGCCCGATACCCGGCGGGCCCTGATCTTGCCTCGGTCAGAGATGAACTTGCGCAGCGTCCCCGTGTCCTTGTAGTCGACCCGGGTGACCTTCTCCTGGCAGAACAGGCAGACCTTCTTCTTTGGCTTGCGTACTGGTGGCTTGGCCATCGTGGTGCTCCTTGGCAGAGCCCCGCCTGCGGCGGGGATGGTCGGTCATTCGGTAATGGCTAGAACGGGGGTTCGTCGCTGAACCCGCTGTCCGCCGGTTCTGAGGCCCACGGATCATCGCTGGCCCGCCCTGAGCCATACCCGCCCTGGCTGCCCTGGCTGCCGGGCCCCTGGCCGCCGGTGGCCCGGCTGGACCTGACGACCTTGGCTGAGGCGTTGCGCAGGGACGGGCCGACCTCGTCCACCTCGATCTCGTAGACGGTGCGCTTCTCGCCCTCTTTGGTCTCGTACGAGCGCTGGCGCAGCCGGCCGGAGACGATCACGCGCATGCCCCGCTGGAGGCTCTCTGCCACGTTCTCAGCGGCCTGCCGCCAGACATTGCAGGACAGGAACAGCGCGTCGCCGTCCTTCCATTCGTTGGTGTTCTTGTCAAGGAACCGGGGAGTAGAGGCCACCCGGAAGTTGGCAACCGCCTGCCCGGTCGGGGTGTAGCGGAGTTGCGGATCATCGACGAGGTTGCCGATGAGGGTGATCTGGGTATCGCCTGCTGCCATCGGGGTCTCCCGGTTGTTCGGCTGCGGTTAATCGGCTGCTAGTTGTCGGCTGCTAGTTGTCGGCTGCTGCCGGGTCGCCTAGTGATGGTCCGGGCGCAGGACCTTGGTCCGCAGCACGGCCTCGTTCAGGTTGAGCTGCCGGTCGAGTTCCTTGACCGTGTCCGGCTCGGCCGTGAGGTCGATGACGGTGTAGATGCCCTCGGACTTCTTGTCGATCTCGTATGCCAGCCGCCGCTTGCCCCAGACGTCGACCTTATCCACTGTGCCCCCCGCCGTGGTGACGACCTTGAGGAACTGGTCGAGCGACGGCTGGACGGTGCGCTCTTCGAGCGAGGGGTCAAGGATGATCATCATCTCGTAGCGACGCATGATGACCGGCCTCCTTCGGACTCAGCGGTCACGGTCTTTCCGTGACAGGAGGGACTGCGCACACTCGGCAAACCTGCGCAGGCGAGTCAGTGTACCCGATCGCGCTGGGTCCCCACGGCCCGCCTCCGGCACTGCCCTCCCCGCGCGCCTCGGGCGCTGGCCTCCCCGCGCGCCTCGGGCACTGCCCTCTCCGCGCGCCTCGGGCGCGCCGCTTCATTTTCGTCGCCGGAGGGAAGATGATGGGAGGTAATAATGCCCGCCTTGATCCATCCCCCTGGAGGTGACGGCCGTGTCCGAGGCCCCAACCAGGAACCGCGCGCACGTGCCTCATGTCACGCTGAACACCGACGGCAAGCGGCACCCTTGGATCAACACGGCCGCCGCCTACAGCGTCCTGGCGGGCCTTGTGTCCTTCGTCATCGGCATGCTGAACCAGATGCACCTGCTGGGCACGGCGCTTGGTGCGACAGGTTTCCTGGTCGGCGTCGTGGCCCAGTTGATGTCGGCGACCAGGGCTGAGCGCATGTTCATCGTGTTCGGCATCGTCGCCTCGTTCGTCGGGATGGGCCTCGGTTTCGCCCACGGCGGGTTCTAAGCGCTCCAACGGCAACTGAGCGCGCGGCGTAGCTAAGCTCGGGGGAT
>JASIBM010000026.1 GCA_030045175.1 Streptosporangiaceae bacterium
AGGCGGCGACGTTGACGCGATTCGAGCACGAGGTGCCGCAGAACCGCCGGGAGCGGTTCTTGGAAAGGTCCACGTGGACCATGTCGCAGTCACCGGCGGCGCATACCCGCAGCCGGTCGAGCTGCCCCGTCCGGATGACGTCGGTGAACGCCATCGCGGCCTCGACGGCCATCCGGTCGGCGAGCGGCGCCTGCGCGGGCGTGGCGTGGACGTGATATCCCCAGCCGTCGTGCTTGACCAGTTGCGGCAGCGCCGCCGCCGCCCGCAGCAAGGTATTGACCAGGTCGGCGGCGGCGTCTTCATCGAGCTCCCATACCGGCTCTAGGCGCGAGCGCAGCTTGCGCACCGCGTCGAGCTCGGCTTGGTCGTGCGTGCGCCCGCCGGTCCATCGCCACGCCGTGATGAACTCGTCGAGCGCCGCCACGTCAGGGAGCCGCTCGCAGCCGCCACGACCGGTGTTCACCAGTGCGGCGGCGGCGCTCAGCGCAACCTCGGTGTCATGGGCAAAAATCACCTTGACTCCTTACGCACCATCTGGCTAGTGTCACTAGCGTAGTCGACCTTCGCCACTTACAGCCTGCGGAAGAGGACCGTCGTGACGACCACAGCGACCCGCGACGGTGGTGCCAGCCCGGGGGGACGACCCCCCAGGACCCCCCGCAATGCTGGCGTGGCCATGGCACTGCTGACCGCGGCGGCGTTCGGAACCTCGGGGACGTTCGGATCGGCCCTGATCGAGGCGAGGTGGAGCCCGGCGGCCGCGGTGCTGGCCAGGGTGGCTGCCTGCGCGCTCATCCTCACCATCCCCGCCGTGGTGCAACTGCGCGGCCGCTGGGCGCTGCTGCGCCAGGATGCGGCCAGCGCGGTAGCCTTCGGGCTGGTCGCGGTCGCCGGGTGTCAGCTTTGCTACTTCAACGCCATCGCGCGCCTGCCGGTCGGCGTTGCCTTGCTGCTCGAGTACCTCGGCGTGGTGCTCGTGGTCGGCTGGATGTGGCTGCGCCACGGGCAGCGCCCGAGGAAGCTGACCGTCTGCGGTGCCCTCGTCGCCATAGCCGGGCTGGCGATGGTGCTCAACCTGTCAGGATCGGGGAGGATCAGCTCGACCGGCGTGATCTGGGCACTGCTCGCCGCCGTGGGCCTCGCGGCCTACTTCGTGCTCTCGGCGGCGCCCGCACGAGAGCCGCTGCCACCGCTGGTGATGGCGTGGGCGGGCATGTGCGTCGGGGCGGTGACGCTCGGCGGCCTGGGCCTGACCGGCGCGGTGCGCATGAGCGCGAACGCGGGCCCGGTGCGCCTCCTTGGCTACCAGGTCAGCTGGATCGTGCCGGTGGCGGGCCTGTCGCTCGTGGCGGCGGCGCTCGCCTACGTGGTCGGCATCGGCGCGGCTCGCAGGCTCGGCGCCAAGGTCGCCTCGTTCATCAGCATGTCCGAGGTGCTCTTCGCGATCTTGTTCGCCTGGCTCTTGCTCGGCCAGCTTCCCTCGCCGCTCCAGTTCGCCGGCGGTGCACTCATCCTCGTGGGAGTCACCCTGGTTCGCGCTGACGACCTGCGTGGCACGCCAGCGGAACCCGGACATGCCGGGACGGCGCAACGCCGCCCCGAGCTCGCCGCCCCGTCGGCCACCGCACGCTGACCCAGCCTGCCCCACGCCATCGTATTTCCTGCGATCAGCGACTACGGCAGACTTCTATCGACATGCTGGTCGCGGAGACAACCGGAGATGCCATGCCAGGTAATGGCGATAAGCGCGATTCGGGCCAGCCCGAGACTATTGAGCTCGTCTCGGTGCCCGGCTTCGTCGTCTTGGACATGCCAGGCACCGCCTGCGCGGGCGGGACGCGCGTCGCGCCCGACGTGACGATCGCCGAGGTCACGCTGCTCGCCAGGGCGATGACCTATAAGTTCGCCGCGCTCGGCGCCCAGATGGGTGGCGCCAAGGCAGGACTGATCGGCGACCCCGCCGACCGCGCCCAGATCATGACCCGCTACTGCGCGGAGATCCGGCCACTGGCCGACGCCGGCCGGTTCCTCACCGGGCCTGACATGGGCACGTCTGAGGACGACTTCGCACCACTGCGCGAGCACCGTGCGGTTCCCGCGGCAATGCGCGCCGTGGTCGGCGGAGTGCAGTTCGAGGACGTCCTCACCGGGTACGGCGTCGCGGTGGCCGCGCAGGCCGCGCTGCGCGCCCGCTGGGGCGGCGGGTGGGCAGACCGTTCGGTCGCCATCGAGGGGTTCGGCAAGGTAGGCGGTGGCGTCGCACGAGAGGTCACCCGCCGGGGCGGCCGCGTCGTCGCCGTCTCCACGATCGTCGGGTGCCTGGCCGCACCCGCCGGGCTCGACGTCGAGCGACTCCTCGGGCTGCGCGAGGCGCACGGAGACGAGTGCGTCGCTCGCTACGGGCTGCCGATCGGCGCGCCCGATCAGTTGTTCGCCGCGGTGGACGCCGACGTGATCGTCCCGGGCACGCGGCCGGGACGGATCAGCCGCCGCGTCGCCGAGTCGCTGCCGCCAAGCGTCCGCGTCGTCGCGCCCGCCGCTAACGCTCCTTACACGTCAGACGGCGCCGACGTGCTTGGCCAGCGAGGCATCCTCGCGCTGCCCGACTTCGTGTGCAACGCCGGCGGGGTGATCGGGTACCGGTCCGATCACCAGGCGACGCCCCAGCAGGTGCTCGCAAGCGTGGAGGACACGATCGGTGACCTGATCGCGCGCGTCATCGGCCATCCGGGCGGCCCGATAGCTGGAGCGTGCCGGAGCGCCGCCGAGTTCCTGCGCGGCTGGCGGGGCTATGCACCAGCCCCGCCGTTCGCGCCGTCCCTGAGCGTGAGCTAGCTCGCCGACGCTGCGCCGGCGAGCTCAGGCCGTGCCTCGTCGCCGCCCGGAGCCGACTCGGCCGCCGGCACGGCTGCGGACCCCGGGTGCGCCGCGCCGCGAAGGGCGGTAAAGCCGACGACCGCGCCGGCCGCGACCAGCGCGACGGTGACGAACAGGCCAGCGTGGTAGCCGTCGAGGAACGCGCCGCCCGGCGTCGCGCCGTGCGCAAGCGCCACCGACTGCCGCGACCTGAGCACCACGCCGATGACCGTGATCCCGAGCAACCCGGCAACCTCACGCGAGGCGTTGAGCAGCGCGGATGCCACGCCGGAGCGCTCTGGCGGCATCGAGTGCAGCACCGCGTCGGTCAGCGGCACGTTCATCAGCCCGGCACCAGCGCCGAAAATCAGGAAGCCTGGCATCAGGGCGCCGAAACTGGCTTCGCCGCCGAGGCGTGAGAACAGGTACAGCCCGGCGGCCATCACGACCATGCCGAGCCCGACGGCCCGGTGCGCCCCGATCCTGGCGGTGACCGGCCCGGCAGCCGCGGCGAAGGCCGCCATCGCCAGCGCCATCGGCACGAAGGCGAGCCCGGCCTTCGTCGGCGAGAACCCAAGCACCGTCTGAAGGTAGATCGACGTGAAGAAGTAGATGCCGAAGATGCCGAAACCCCACAGCATCATCGTGACCGTGCCGCCGCTGTACACGCGCGAGCGGAACAGGCTCATGGCGACCATCGGGTGCTCGTTGCGGGACTCGATGATGCCGAATATCACGGCGGAGGCCGCGGCGAGCCCGAACGCACCCAGGATCAGCGCCGACGTCCAGCCCTTGTCGTGGCCCTCGATCAGCGCATAGGTCAGCGACGACAGCGCGATCGCCGAGGTGACGAGCCCGCCCGCGTCGAGGCGGCGGGTCGACCCTGGCGCCCTGGACTCGTTCATCGCGAACGCCGCGAGCGTGAGCGTGACAACGCCGACCGGCACGTTGATGAAGAAAATCCAGCCCCAGTGCAGGTGCTGGCTGATGAAGCCGCCGATGAGCGGTCCGAACGCCAGGGCCATCGCCCCGATCGCCGTCCACGCGCCGACGGCCCGGGCGCGCTCCCTCGCGTCGTCGAACGTCGCGACGATCACCGCGAGCGTCGTCGGCACCACCAGCGCGGCGCCCAGGCCCTGGACCAGCCTCGCGGCGATCAACTCGCCGCCGCTGCCCGCCAGCCCTGCGGCGAGCGATGCGAGCGTGAACACGGACAGGCCGGCCAGGAACAGCCGTCGGCGGCCGTACACGTCGGCCAGCCTCCCGCCGACCAGCATCAGCCCGGCGAACACCAGGATGTAGCTGCTGACCACCCACTCCAGGCCCGCGATGGACAGGTGCAGGCTGCGCTGGATGGTGGGGATCGCGACGTTGGTCACGTTGTTGTCGAGGTAGGTCATGAAGGTGGCGAGGGCCACGGCCACCAGCGTCCACCAGCGTCTTGGCATCGTGCTGCTCCTTCCGCTGCACGCGAGCGGTTCGTACACCACTCTTGTACGTAGTTCCTGTATCTAGTACAGGAATCATGACCCGTACGTTGTACAGTTGTCAAGCGGTGCGGGGCAGCTGAGGCAGATCGTCAGGTTCGCAGGCTCCGGGCCAACTCACCCGCTCAACGCGAGCGGGTCAGCCTCGTGCCCGGAACGGCTCGGCGAGTTGCCCGGCGAGGAGCAGCACTGCCGGGCCAGGCGCCTCGTCCTGCTCGACCGGGACAGGCCGGCCATCCAGACCGGTGCGGCCGGCGGCGTCGCCGCGCGCGGGGAACCTCGCGCGGCCGGCCAGGACGTCCCAGATCGTCAGCACGACGCCGAGGTTCACGCGCTGGGTGTCCGGCGCGTGGTGCAGCCGGTGGTAGGCAGGGCTCACGAGCACCCGTCCGACCGGGCCGAACGTCCAGCGGAGATTGGCGTGCTGGAGAGTGCCGATGCATACGTAGATCGTGATGAGCACCGGGGCGATCGGGCGCGTCGGCATCAGGGCCACCACGGGGATCGTCGCCAGGAGGAATCCCGTCGTGTGCATGAGCGGGTGCGCGCGGAAAGACGTCAGGACGCTCAGCTCTTCCTGACTGTGATGAAGTGCGTGAAAGCGCCACAGGGCACCGAGCCGGTGGTCGGCATAATGGGCCAGCCAGTTGGCCGCGTCCATGGCCACGATCGTGAGCGGGACGAGCAGCCAGCCGGGCCAGCGCCCGGTCGGCAGCTCGATCCATCTCGCGTAGCTGCCGATCAGCGTAGCCGCCCCGACGCTGAGCAACGTCATCAGCGGGATCACGACGATGGCGTGCAAGGCCAGGAAGCACGCGTCTTGCACGTGGCCGCGGGCTAGCACCGGACGGCGCTCGGCTGGCCAGATCCGCTCGCAGATCCCCGTCGCCACGACGAGCGCCACGAGGGCGGGAGCGGCGAGCTCCGCCCGGCCCGCCGACAGCACGGTCTCCAGGCGGCCCTGCCTGAGCAGATCGGCGACGGCGACCCAGAGGATAAGGGCGGTCAGCCCGGCGATGGCGAACGAGGATGCGCACAGCCGCAAGCGATCTTCGGCAGCTCTCGCTCGCGCCTGGACCTGCGATATGGTCACCGGTACACCTCGACTCGTGCCGTCTGCCGACGCGACTCGCGACGCACTTCGTCCCAGACGCGTCCTCGCCTGAGAGTACGGCCAGGACGGCCGCCGGCGTTCAGCGCATGACCATGATCCGGTCATCGACCTTGGCAACTCCAGGGCAAGACCACCCTGCGGCGATGGCCTCGTCATGCTCGGCCCAGGTAGTTACCGTGCCTGACAAGATCACGATTCCGGCGTTCAGAACATCTACCGACAAGTCTTGAAACAACATCGGTCCATGTCGCCGGAAGGCGGCCATGATCGCCTGCTGGATATCGGCATCCGCCGGCGCGGGGGTCAGCTCGATGTCATCGACAACGGCTAGCACCCCGGCCACCGCAGCACACGCGCACTCTGCCTCGTCCAGCTGCCAGTGCCACGTCGCGGTGCCCGTGAGGCGGACCACGCCGTCCTCCACCTTGGCGTCAACCGTGGCTGGGATGGCGCTGTTGAGCATCAGCGCGTGCAGCACTGCGGTGCAGACCTCGCAATCCTCGGCGTGCCCGAAGATCGCGGGCCGGACCGTCAGGTGATTGCAGACGCTCGTCACGCCGTGCACGCATCGCGCGGCGTGCTGGGCCTCGCGGGCCTGCCAGAGGCCACCGACTGTCCCGCGCAGCGTTATCGCACCCCCGCGCGCTGTCACAGTGATGTCGCGGCTGTCGACCTTGGGGTCCCAGTCCAGCTCGGCGACCACAGCCGCCTGGACTCGCGCACCAAGGTGAGTGTTGTCCGCCATGTCTGCCTCCTGCGTTAGCGCGATGTGCGCTCGCGACGGCGCTTCGAGTTCTCGATCGTACGAGCGCGGGCTGACGGTCGAATCAGGGAAAGTCCCAGGCAATCCCGCAGTCGCGGGTAGCCCGATACCATGGGTGCTGGGGGTAGGGGATGACCAGCGACGCCAGCTGGGAGCCACCCGCGGGCTTGACCGCTCGGCAAGCGTCGTCTCGTGGCCAGGTGTTCCTGCCAGGCATGTGGCCACGTCCGCAGCGGCCCATGCTGGACCGGGGCAGCGAGCAGACGTGGATCGATGACCTTCTTGAGCTCGTCCGGCGGGGTTTCAGCGGGGTGCTAGTGCTCCGCGGCGATCACGGAGTGGGCAAGACCACCCTGGTCCAGCACGCGATCGAGGCGGCGTCCGGGTTCCAGATCTGCGCCATCGCCGGAGTCGAGTCGGAGATCGACCTGCAGTACGGAGCGGTGCATGAGCTGTTCATCCCGTTCCTGCCGCTCATCGATGACCTTCCGGTCCTGCAGCGGCACGCGATCCGGATGGCGTTCGGCCAGGAGCCCGGCGCGCCGCATTGCCGCTTTGTAATCGGGCTCGCGTGCCTGACGCTGGCCTCGCGGGCCGCTGCGGACCAGCCCGTGCTGTGCGTGATCGACGACGCGCAGTGGATCGACGCGGAGTCGGCGCAAGTGCTCGGGTTCGTGGCGCGCCGCCTGTACGCCGATCGCGTCGCAATGATCCTGACGGTCGGCGATGCCGGCGCGCCGCCGGCGTTCGAGCAGCTTCCGACCATCGACGTCGGCGGCCTGCCCGATGACGCGGCCACGCAGTTGCTGAGCTCGGTCGTCGGCACCCCGCTGGAGCCCGCGGTGATGGACCGCGTTCTCGCCGACACCGAGCGGAATCCGCTGGCGCTGGTCGAGATCGGCTCCCACTTCACGGCGGGGGAACTGGCGGCGCGCGCCTATCAGCCCGCGCCGATCCCGGTAGGCAGGCAGCTACAGAACCGCTACCTGCGCCGGGTCCGCGCGTTGCCAGCCGACGCGCAGGACTTCGTGCTGCTAGTGGCGGCCGACGTCTCCTGTGATCGCGGTCGGGTGCGGCACGCGGCCGCCGTCGCGGGCATCGACGCCGACGCCGCGGAGGCGACAGCGGAGGCGGCCGAGCTGGTCGAGACGTCTGGCACCTGCGTGCGGTTCCGGTACCCGCTGATCCGGGCGGCCGTCTACCACGGCGCCAGTGACGCCAGCCGGCGACGCGCGCATCACTGGCTCAGCCAGGCCTGCGACGGCCGCGCTGAGGCCTGCGAGCAGGTGTGGCACCGCGCCGCGGCGGCCGCCGAACCCGACGAGCGTCTCGCCGCCGACCTTCAGGCTGCCGCGGAGCGCGCGCGCGACCGCGGTGCCTGGCCTGCCACGATCGGGCTGCTCCAGCGCGCCGTGGCGCTGACGCCAGACGATGGCATCCGCGCCGGGCGAGAGGTCGCCCTGGCTCAAGCCGAGCTGGCGATCGGCCACGCCGACACCGCCAGGCAAGTAGCCCGCGACGCCCTGCCCAGGCTGACCGCCGTCGGCCCGCGCGGCGAGGCGGACGCGGTCATCGGTGACGCGCTCTTCGCCCAGGGCCGCGACGTCGAGGCCGCCGAGGCCCTGGCCGACGCCGCCGCACTGGCAACTGACCCGCCGGCATCAGCCGACGCGCTGATGGCCGCGCTCAACGCGGCCATCTGGGCCGGGCCAGCCGAAGCCAGCAAGATCGCGATGATTCCGCCCTCCTCCCCGCCCGGAACCCCGCCCACGGTCAGCGATCTGCTACTGGCCGGCTACCGGGCGAGGATCACCCGGGACTACGCCGCCGGGGTAGCGCCGCTGCGCGGCGCCCTGGAGGCGCTGCGCGCCGAAGATCTCGAACCGGAGACCGGAGTCAAGTGGTTCGAACGGGGCGCAGTAGCCGCCGCAAGCCTGTGGGACGACGAGGCCATGCTCGACATCACCCGCCGTTGGGTTCGGCTCATCCGCGGGCTGGGCGCGCTCACGGAGCTTCCGATCGCCTTGGCCTTCCGTGCCATCGCGGAGTGCGCTGCCGGGCGTCTCGATCAGGCCGCTGACCACTGGACCGAGATGCGCGAGCTCATCGCCACCAGCCAGAGCCGCACGATGATCGGCGTCGAAAGCGGTGGCGAAGGGCTGCTGCTTGCCTATCGCGGCGAGGTCGCGAAGGCGCGCGCCGCCGGGCTGGCTCAGGTCCGCCAGTCAACCGGCCGGGGACAAGGCGCCCCGGCCTTCATGGGCAGGTACATCGTCACGATCGCCGACGTGTGCGCGGGCCGGTTCGAGGCCGCGGTCGACGCCGCGCTGCCGGTGATACAGCACGATCCGCCGCTCACGGCCGAGTGGACCCTGCCTGAGCTGACCGAGGCGGCCGTCCGCAGCGACAACCAGGAGGTGGCGCGCACCACGTTCGCGACCCTGGCAGAGCGCGCCACGGCCGCCGCGACACCGTGGGCACTGGGCCTGCGCGCCCGCTGCCAGGCACTGCTCACCGACGGCGACGACGCCGAGGAAGCCTGCCTGGAGGCGATCAGCCAGCTCGAACACTGCCATGCGGCCGTCGACCTGGCCCGCGCGCACCTGCTCTACGGCCAGTGGCTGCGCCGCGCCAAGCGGCGCCGCGACGCCCGGCGCCAGCTCCGCACCGCCGAGAACATCTTCCACGCCATGGGCGCCGTCGCCTTCGCCGAGCAAGCCACGAATGAACTGCGCGCGACCGGTGAGCGAGCCAGAGCGCGAAACCCGCAGACCGAGATCGACCTGACTCCCCAGGAAGCCCGCGTCGCGCACCTGGCCGCCGACGGCTCGACCAACACCGAGATCGCCGAGCAGCTGTTCATCAGCTCGAGCACCGTCGAATACCACCTGGCCAAGGTCTTCAGGAAGCTCGGCGTCAGATCCCGCACCCAGCTAGCCCGCCAGCTACGCGGCCACCGCTGACGCGGGGACCGCCGCTCACTGCCCTCAGGCGAAAGCGCCGGCCGCGGTCGACCGCCCCCCATGCGATCGACCGCGGCCCTCGGCGCGGGCCGGTGCTCCCGATCCTGTCGGCGGACCCCATGTGCACCACTCGGCACCGGCAACCACGACGTTACCGTCGGCTAGCGCTCGTCGCATCGCGGAAACACCTAGTCCGCGTCCCCAGTCGACGACCACAGTCGCGGACGGCTGATGCCAGTGGCCCACTGCGGCCGCGCTCGTCAGGATTCGATGTGGATGCAGTCGTCGACCGCGTCCACGTCAGCCACCGACCAGGCGGTCGCGATCGCAAGATCATGCTCATCGCGGTTGCTCACCGCACCGGAAAGCACCACCGTGCCCTGACACGGTGCGTCTACCGTCAGATCGGCCAGGTCCGCTGTCACGGTGCGGGCAAGCGCGGCCGCGACCGCTTCCCTGACTGTCTGATCGCGCCTGCCCGGACGAGGCAGGCGAGAAAGGTCATCGACGATGCCGAGTACCCCGGGCACGCAACTGGCCAGGTAGGTGGCATCATCGCGCTCCCACTCCGAGTCGATCGTGCCGCTCAGCGTGACGATGCCGTCATGAACCCGGGCGTCCACCGTCATCGGCACGAAGCTGTCAAGGAACAGTGCCCGCAGCACGTCACGCTGCACGTCGGCGTCCGGCCGCCGGGATGCCTGCCACCACCACCGCAGCTCGCCGGCTGCGACCGTCTCATGGTCAAGCTCGTGATACCTGGAGATCTCGGCGATAGCGTCGCCGTGCAGGGCATCTGTCCGCATATTTCATTCCCCCGTGTATATCGACAACGGCCCGTCGCGCGTGCCGCTGGCCGGACCGGTCGCGGTCGATGCCCCCCAGCAATCGACCGCAACCCGCGACCCCGACCCGGTCTCGTCGTCCGGTCCCCCGTGCCCATCCGCACCGGTAACCATGAAATTACCGTCGGTAGCCAATGGTCGCATCGCGGAAACACCTAGTCCAGGTCCCCAGTCGAAGGTCAGTCGTCCCCAGGGCGCGGGGTCCAGGGGGCCTGCCCCTAGCCGGCGCGGGCGGGACCACAGCGCTGTTCAGCGACCGGCAAGGGCAGGCGGCCGTTGCCGCCCTAGGACAGTGAAGACCGAGCGCACAGCTTCGGTGACCGGCTTGAGCGGCTCGTCGGCTGGCAGCTCAGGCGCGACTGAGCTACCGCCGCCTGCAATCTCGCTGGCCAGCGTGCCGAGTGCCCCGCACAGCTGCCGCACGGCCCTGGGCGATGCGGCCGGTGCCCCGCTAGCGATCGCCACCGAGGTCGCCGTCACCTCGTCCACCACCTCCTCCAGCCCGACGAGGGCAGGCCACCATGCGGTGGCGCCGCGGCTAACCGCGGGCGGCTCGGCCATCATGCGCTGGAAATCGGCCCGCAGGTTGGACACGGCGCGGCTGGCCTGGCGCCGTAGCCGCGTCCGGGCCGGCAGCTCGGTCCCGGCCCGGCGCGCTGATCCGGTCGCGCCGGCCGCGCTGGAGGGCATCGTCACGAGCGCCGCATCCATGTAGCGGCAGATATAGCCAATTGTCAGGGCGAATTGGCTCGGCAGGTCGGCATGCCAGCTCATCGGCCACGGGGCGTAGCCGACAACCAGGACGACCACGCAGCCGACCAGCGTGTCGATCAGCCGGTCCAGGGCAAGGTGCCAGCCGATTGGCACGAGCAGGTCGATGAGCAGGACCACTAGCGGGGTTAGGAAGGTGGTGTATAGCCCGTAATTGCGCTTCTGGCCGTATGGCCCGAGCGCGGCCAGAACGCCGAAAGGGATGAGCAGCCACGGCCCGTACGGCACCAGGATCAAGATCACTGCGCCGAGCACGGCCCCCACGATGGTCCCTATCCCCCGCTGCAGCGCACGCGCGAACACAGAGCCGAAGTCTGGCTTGAGCACGAGGGCGACCGTGAGCACGAGCCAGTAGGACCGATAGAGCGGCAGCACCTCGCTCAGCACGGCGGCCACGCCGACGCTGGACATCAGCCGGACCGCGAACGTCCAGCTGAACTCGCTGCTCACCCGGTCCCTGACCGCACCTGCCCGGCCCCGAAGCAGCCGCCTCGCTGCTGGCGACGCCGCAGGCGGCATGAGCCTTCCCGCCATCAGGGACGCCGCCCCGTCCAGGGCGTCCTTCAGCGCAACCGCGCCCTGGCTGGATCCCCACGGCCCGGGAATCACCACCGTCCCGCGGCCGCGCCCGATCGCGTCCGCCATGTTGCCGACGGCGCGAACGACCATCCGCGGTGCCGAGTTGCCCTCCCGGCTGAGCACCGTGCCAGCCTCCACTATCACGTTCGCCTCGTTGAGCAGGGCCATCAGGCGGACCAGCCGGCTGTTTCGCCCGCTTATCGTCGACCTGGTGGTCAGCAAGGTGTCATAAGCATCGTTAAGCGCGGCGGTCAGTTCGTGCCGCATCCGCGCCGCACGGGGCGTGCCGATCGCGTTCAGCGCGGCAGCGATCGCCCGGTAGACGTCGGCCACGCGGCGCTGTTCGGCAGCATGCGGCGAACGCAGCCAGCCTGGCACGGTCAGGGCAAACGCCCACAAGGCACCCAGCAAGAGGCCGATCGGCGAATGCCACCATGGGCGCACGGCGCCGAACGGGCCGAGGCCAAGCGCGGAGTAGACCAGCAGCATCAGCCCGGTCACCGACCCGGTGTCGCTGATCGCGGAAAGCAACGCGGATGCCCCTGCGACGCACACCAGCGCCAGCACCGCGATCCAGCCGCGACCGTGAATGAGCGAGCCTATGGCCAGGCCGACCGCGCCGCCGAACACGCAAGCCGAGCCCGCCCGCCTGACCCTGGCCGCGTATGAGCCGCCCCGGTCGGCGCTGGTCCACACCAGGCCGCCGATGGCGAGCACGGACAGCGAGCGCTGGCCCGTCACCGTCGCGACCGCCATGGGCCCGCAGATCGCGCCCGCGGCCCGGATCATGGCCGCCCAGGGCAGCGGTGCCGGGGCGGGCCGAACGACTTCCTCCAGCCAGTCCGGCACCACGGCCTCGCGCAACCTCGCGACCTGCCGCATGCGGGCCATGCGTTCCTCCTACCCGTCGTTAGCATGGGCTTTGGGGTAGGAAGATGACCAGCGACGGGGTAAGGGATTGACCGGCAGCGCCAGCGCGGAGCCACGGGCTGGGCCGAGCGCTCAGCCGGCGTCATCTCCTGGCCAGGCGTTCATGGCAGGCAGGCGGCAACGCCCCGGGCGGACCTTGCTGGACCGGGGCTGTGAGCAGACCGCGATCGATGGCCTCCTGGAGACGGTCCGAGGGGGCTTCAGCGGAGTGCTCGTGCTGCGAGGCGGTGACGGGGTGGGCAAGACCACCCTGATCGACTACGCGATCGAGGCGGCCACTGGGTTCCGGATCTGCGCCATCGCCGGAGTCGAGTCGGAGATCAACCTGCAATATGGCGCCGTGCATGAGCTGCTCGTCCCGTACTTGCCTGGGATCGACGACCTTCCGGTTCCGCAGCGGCAGGCGCTGCGCGTCGCATTCGGCCAGGCGCACGGCCCGCCGCAGGACCGCTTCCTGGTCGGGCTCGCCTGCCTGACCCTGCTCTCCCGTGCGGCCACGGACCAGCAGGTGCTCTGCGCGATCGATGACGCGCACTGGATCGACGCGGAGTCGGCGCAAGCGCTCGGGTTCGTGGCGCGCCGCCTGTATGCCGACCCGGTCGCGATGGTCCTGGCGGTCGCCGATGCCGGCGAGCCGGCGGCGTTCGAGCACCTTCCGACCATCGACGTAGGCGGCCTGCCCGATGATGCGGCCGCCCAGTTGCTGCGCTCGGCCGCTGGCACGCCACTTGAACCCGCCGTGGTCGACCGCGTGGTCGCAGGCACCGAGCGCAACCCCCTGGCGCTGGTAGAGGTTGGCTCGCATTTCACGGCCGGGGAGCTGGCCGCACGGGCATATCAGCCCCAGCCGATCCCGGTGGGCCGGCGGCTGCAGCAGCGTTACCTGCGCCGGGTGCGCCGCTTGCCGGCCGATGCACAGGAGTACCTGCTGCTTGTCGCTGCCGACGTGTCCGGTGACCGCGGCCGGGTACGGCAGGCGGCCACCGCCGCGGGCATGGATGCCGACCGCGCCGAAGCGGCCGCGGAGGCGGCTGAGCTAGTCGAGACCTCAGGCAACTTCGTGCGGTTCCGGTACCCGCTCATGCGGGCGGCCGTCTATCACGGCGCCAGGGAAGCCAGCCGGCGGCGCGCGCATCACTGGCTCAGCCAGGCCAACGACCGCTACGCCCATGCCGACGAGCAGGTGTGGCACCGCGCCGCCGCCGCCGCGGAACCCGACGAGCATCTCGCCGCCGACCTTCAGGCCGCAGCCGGGCGCGCCAGGGACCGTGGGGCGTGGCCCGCCACGGTGGGGTTGCTCCAGCGCGCGGTGGCGCTGACGCCAGGCGATGCCATCCGTGCGAGCCGAGAGGTCGCCCTGGCTCAGGCCGAACTCGAGATCGGCCGCCCCGGCATCGCCCAGCAGGTCGCCTACGATGCCATGCCCCGGCTGAACGGTGGCAGCGCGCCAGGCGAAGCGAAGCGAATCATTGGCGACGCGCTGTTCGCCGAGGGTCGCGACGCCGAGGCCGCCGATGCGCTGGCTGACGCGGCCGAGGCACTGGCAGCTGACCCGGCGGCATCAACCGATGCGCTGATGGCCGCGCTCCGCGCAGCGATCTGGGCAGGACCAGCCGAGACAGGCAAGATCGCAAGGACTCCTCCCCCGTCACCGCGCGGAACCAGGCCCATGATCAGCGACCTGCTGCTGGCCGGCTACCGGGCGAGGTTCACCACGGGCTACGCCGACTCGGTGCCGCCGCTGCGCGCTGTGCTTGAGGCGCTGCGCGCGGAGGACCTTGACCCGGACACCGGACTCAAGTGGTTCGAACTGGGCGCTGCCGCGGCCGGGAGCCTGTGGGACTACCAGGCGATGCTCGACATCACCGACCGGTGGGTACGGCTCACCCGCAGGCTGGGCGCCCTCAGCCAGCTTCCGACCGCCCTCGTCGTCCGTGCTCTCGCAGACTGCCTAGCCGGCCGTCTCGATCAGGCCGCCGACCGCTGGGCCGAGATGCGCGAGCTCATCGCCGCCAGCCAGGACACCACGGTATTCGGCATCGAAAGCGGCAGCGAAGGCCTGCTGCTGGCCTATCGCGGTGAGGTCGCGAAGGCACGCGCCGCCGGGCTGGCTCAGGTCCGCGAGTCGACCGCCCGGGGACAAGGCGCCCCGGCGGACATGGGCAGGAGCATCGTCGCGCTGGCCGAGCTGTGCGGCGGGCGATTCGAGGCCGCGGTCGACGCCGCCCTGCCGGTGATCAAGAATGATGCGCCGTTCACGGCCGAGAGGACACTGCCGGTGCTGATCGAGGCCGCGGTGCGCAGCGACAACCAGGAGGTGGCACGCGACGCGCTCGCCACCCTGGCCGACCGCGCCACGACCGCAGGAACCCCCTGGGCACTCGGGATGCGTGCCCGCTGCCGGGCGCTGCTAGCCGACGGCGACGACGCCCAGGATGCCTACCTCGAGGCGATCAGCCAGCTCGGGCGCAGCCACGTCGCTATCGATCTCGGCCGCGCGCACCTGCTGTACGGCCAGTGGCTGCGCCGCGCCAGGCGGCGCCGCGACGCGCGCCACCAGCTCCGCACCGCCGAGGACATGTTCCACGCCATGGGCGCCGCCGGCTTCGGCGGCCTGGCCAGCGCCGAGCTGCGCGCCACCGGCGAGCGAGCCAGAGCCAGGACCCCGGAAGCCGGGCTCGACCTCACTCCCCAGGAAGCCCGTGTCGCGCACCTGGCCGCCGGTGGCTCGACCAACACCGAGATCGCCGGGCAGCTGTTCATCAGCCCGAGCACCGTCGAGTATCACCTAGCCAAGGTGTTCAGGAAACTTGGCGTCAGATCCCGCACCCAGCTCGCGCACCGGCTACCTGGCCGGCTCGCCAGTGGCTAGAGACGGCGGAGCCTTATGTAGCCGGTGGGGTCGCGTTCCATGTCCCGTTGGGTCATGCCAGGGAAGCCGCCAGGTTCACAGCAGAACCGCAGCACCTGTCCGGCGTTGGCCTCGAACGCGATGAACCGGCTGCTTACCCACCACGAGCGCGCGAAGATGACGTGGCGGCCGGGCGGGACAGGGAACTCGATCCGCTGGCCCCGCCTGACCTTCGCCATCGGCAGCTTGTCGACGAGCACCCGGTATCCGGCCAGCCGATCGCGCCCCTCGCCTTGCGCCCGCCACAAGACGATGAGGGCCTGGTCGGCGGGCACGGCCGCCGGGTGGTACGTGTGCGCGTCCGCTGGGTCGCCGTACCAGCTGGTGACCGGCCTGGGCAGGGACAGCAGCTTGGTGAGGCGGTCCTGCCAGGCGTCGCGGCCTCGCTCGACAGTGAAGGTCTCTTCGCGGCCATCCGCCAGCCGTATGGTCAAGTCAGCGTGCCCCGGTCCGGCGGAGACGCCGCGCATGTCCGCGACGGGCCAGGTGCGCTGGCCGGCGATATTCGGCTGGCGCGTGCTGAGGAAGAGCCGGCGAGTGGTGAGCACCAGCCTGCCAGCGTCACCGCCGTTAGCAGCCTGATGTGATCCCTGGCCAGCCATCACGATGAACTCCGGCCCGTCACCGGGGTCATGCTTGGCCGGCGCGGTCTCGCGCGGGCCAAGCAGCGCCGATTCGAGCTCCCGGACGGCCAGGTCCGCCTGGAACTGCGCCATCGTCGGAGCCCCTGAGTAAGAGGGCACGGCGAAGCCAGGCCGCTGCGGCGGCGGCACGATGAAGCGCGGCCGCCCGTACCTGCGCGTGGTGGCCATGGCGGCGAGCGCGGTGAAGAGCCCAAGGAAGCCTGCCAGCTCGACGGCGTCGCCGATGATGTGCCCTGTCGTCCTCTCTGGCGTCAGCGCGGTGGCCGCATCGCCGCCGAGGATCACGGTGAAGGAGATCGCCATGATCGCCATCGGAACCACGCTGCGCGCCGACTGTCTCAACGAGTCCGGTTCCCAGCCCGGATTGCGCCAGGCCCGCCTTACCTGCCGCACCAGGTGAACCGACAGCAATCCCATAATGACCGCCAGCAGCGGGGCGAGTATGGCCATCTTGCTCCAATGCGTGGAAACATCGGAAATTGTATCCGGGGATCGCCTCCCGAGGCCAAGACCGCGTAGGCCCGCAGTGATACGTTCGGGCGATCGGCTTCGGCAATCCGGGGAGGCAGCGAAGATGCGGCGCTTGGATGTTCAGGTCCCCACGCCCGAGGGGCACAGCGACGCGACGATGCACCTGCCCGACGGGGACGGGCCATGGCCGGGCGTCCTGGTCTTTCCCGACGCGGGCGGAGCGCGTGACGCGTTCCGGCAGATGGGTGACCGCCTTGCGGGGATGGGGTACGCCACCCTGGTACCGGACATCTACTACCGGGCCGGCCAGTGGGCGCCGTTCGACATGGCCACCGTGTTCTCCGACCAGCAGGAGCGGACCCGGCTGTTCGGCCTGGTAGGCGCGCTCACCAAGGACAGGGTCATCGCCGATGCCACCGCCTACGCGGGGTTCTTGCTGGCGCGGCAGGAAGTGACAGGATCGGCGATCGGTACCACCGGGTACTGCCTCGGCGGGAGGATGTCGCTGCTCGCCGCTGGCGGGCTCGGCGACACGATCGCCGCGGCGGCATCGTTCCATGGCGGCAGGCTGGCCGTGGCCGATGACCCGTCCAGCCCGCACCTGTCCGCGGGCAGCATCGCCGCCACCGTCTACGTTGCGGGCGCGACGCAGGACGACTCGTTCACCGCCGAGCAGGCCGAGCTTCTCGAGCGCGCGCTCATCGACGCGGGAGTCGACCACACCGTCGAGTTCTACCCGGCCCGTCACGGGTTCGCGGTGCCCGACAACGTGACCTACGACGAGCAGGCGAGCGCCAGGCACTGGCAAGCGCTCCACGACCTGTACCAAGCCCACCTCCACGGGAGCTGAGGCACACCCGTGGTCCCACGGGCAGCTCTTGCACCCCGCTGGGCTTGGCTCCGGTCGAGGCAGTCAGGCCAGGGCCAAGACGATGGCGTGCAGGGCCAGGCCGACGCCGGCCCCGACGACCGTGCCGTTGATGCGGATGAACTGCAGGTCGCGTCCTAGCAGCAGCTCCAGCTGGCTTGACGTTTCTGCGCCGTCCCACTTCTGGATGGTCGCCGTGACTAGTCCGGCGAGCTCGTCGTGGAACTGGTCGGCCATGATCTTGGCCGCTGACTGGACAGCGCTCTGGAGGCTGTCCTGGAGCCGGGGGTCTGATCCGAGCCGCTGGCCGGCCGCCGCCAGCGCGTCGGTCAGCCAGCCGCGCAGCGCAGATGCTGGGTCGGCGGCCTGGGAGCGCAGCGCCTGGGTGGTGCTCTCCCACAGCGAGGAGGACAAGTCGCGCAGCCCGGCGCTGCCGAGAACGTCGTGCTTGAACCGCTCCCCGCGCTCGCGCAGCTCGGAGGACGTCTCCAGGCGCTCTGGGAGCCCGGCGATCCATTCCTCGAGCTGCACCCGGGTCTGGTCGCCGGGATCGGCGGCGATCGACATGAGCTTGTGGCGCAGCCGACCGTACATGCGCTCGAACACCCGCCGGTATGCCGCGTCCGGCACCCAGCGGGGCGCCTCGGCCTCAAACCGATCACGAAGCTCGGCGTGGTGACTAGCCAGGTACCGATCCCCGGCGACGATGATGTCGGTCACCAGCCCGGTATGGCGGCCCTCGGCGATCATGACCCGCAGGATCCGTCCGGCTAGCGGAGCCACCTCGATGCCTTCGGCTGCCTTGGTCAGGCCAGCCGCCAGCACCCGCCCCGCATCCTCATCGCCGAAAGCCCCGGCCGCCCTGACCAGCAGGCCGGCGGCGTGACCAGCGAAGCGGGCGGCGTTAGCCTCATCGGCGAGCCAGGAACCCAGGCGCGGAGCGAGGCGGGCAGCGCCGATCCGGTCGGCCAGCACATCCGCCGTGAGGAAGTTCTCCTGCACGAACTGGCCGAGAGTAGCTGCGAACTGGTCCTTGCGCCCTGCGATGAGCGCGGTGTGCGGGATCGGCAACCCCAGCGGGCGACGGAATAGGGCCGTCACAGCGAACCAGTCCGCTACACCTCCCACCACCGCCGCCTCAGCGCCAGCCTGCACATAGCCGAGGACGACCCCGTGGGCCCCCGCTGCGGTCACGGCCAGGAACAGCGCCGCCACCACGGCCAGAAGAGCCGTGGCCCGACGGCGCGCGGCAGCCAGACGGCGGACCCGCACAGCCACCGGCTCACGGTCGAGCGCGGACACCAGCGAAGCGGGCATTGGCGCGGGAGGCTTCATCACCCATCCTCAGTCTCGCGGCCAGGCATGACCACCATCGCACCAAGGCCCTGCTGTCGCGCAGCGGGCCGCCGACAGCGGCGCCGAGACCTTTACCGAGATGAGGAGTTTATGTCGTGATCGTAGGCATGCCAGCACCAGCCGCGACGCCGCTGGTCCTGTTGTTCGCAGCGCTGTCCGCGCCGGCGAGCATCGAAGACAGGCCACGCAGCAACGTGGTGACCATCAGGTCCGCACGGCCCAGGCAGCAGTCGATGACGGAGTCTCCTTCGAACGTCCGAGCTGACGGGCCGACGCATTCATCAAGATCGCGGATAAGTTGCGGGTCATGAAGCCCTGTCGGGATATTTGTCCTGCGAAAGCCACGCAGCAGCCGCGCCGACTGCCTTCTGTAGAGCAGAGCTGTCTTAGGGCCGGTCTTAAACCGCTGGTCGAAAAGAAAGAGGCTCGGACCGCTGATCATCTCAAGGGCCGGGTCGAAACCTGGCGAGCGCCTGATCTCGCTGCGCAGCTTGCGCAAGCTGCCCGTCTCCGAGTACATGATCCGCGCAGCGTCCTCATCGGTGGCATAGGTCAGGTATCCGTCTTCGTAGCACCAGGCGTCGATCCGCTCACGCGCTCCGAGCAGCAGATCAGTGGTACCGAACCGGGACGGAACAAGCTGGACGATGCACTGAAAGGCGGTCTGAAGCGCCTCGGCAGCCCGGCTGTGAATGGTGTCGGCCGCTTTGGCCAGCGATTGCGCTATCTCGGACGACGAGAACATCGCCCAGTCTTGGACCACCTGGTCGAGCGCTCGGCTTGCGCCTGATAGCGCCAGAGCATATCCGACTTCGGCGAAAAACGTGGGCTGCGCGGCAACGAGAAAGGCAAAACTGCCGACGTGAACGTAAAAGCGGCGGCTGGCGGGCCTATCCAGCGCGCACATCTCCAGGGATTCGACTGCGCTCGCCATCACGCATCCTGCATCCTATTAAAAGGGATTTTAAGTCGGAAATCTATTCCTGTCAAGGCCCGGAAGCTCCCAGACCCTGCCCTCGACGTTGCGTTCCCGTACGCTCTCAATCAGGTCAGGCGCCACGTCGGCCGGGAGCAGGCTCCCCAGGTCAGTAGGTACCGTACCCTCCTCGTCCTCCCACACGCCGACCGGGGCCAGGCCCACGGCTATCGCCGTGGCGAGTGTCCGGCTCCAGTACACGCCGATCGAGGCCCCGCAGGGTCTGCGCTCCATCGGCTTATCGGGGTCCATGGCGACAACCGGTATCGCTGAGCTCAGGAGCCGGGAGACCAGCGAGTAGAGGGTCCGCACTCCGTCCCTCGGCGAGAGCGCGCTGAGCAACTGGTCCTCGAAGCGGAACGGCTCCGCATCCGCGCTGAGGTTCGTCATCGGCGTCGTAAAGGAGAGACGCCGGTCCGGAGCCTGCTCGAGCAATTCGGTGAGTTTGGCGATCACCGCATGTGCCTCGTACTTCTCCTTCATGAATGCCCAGTCAATCCCGTACTTCTGCTGCGCGTCGGCCTGCAAGCTCATCCGGTCACCCTGCCAGCCAGTGACCAGGACGCAACGGGTGCCACCGCCGTCGACCTCGCGGATCGCCTCGAGCGCCGTGATGCCGTCCGAATTAAGGTCATCGTCGGGGTCAAGGCCGACATCCAGGATCGCGACGTCGAACCTGGCGCTGCGCAGTGCGTCCTTGACATCTTGCAGGTTGTGGCAGACGACCACCTCGGAGGCTCCGGCTCGTCGCGCGGCCCGGCTCAGCGTGTAGACCCAGGTGTCGAAGTCTTCGACAACCAGGACTCTCGTGGGTGCCTTCACGCCGGCTCGCCTCCCTGGGGCAGTCGATCGGTCTGGTGCGCGTGGATCTGAAAGCGGATGGTAACGGTCGTGCCCGAGCCTGGCTCGGACTCGACGCCGATGAGCCCATGGGCGCGGCGGACCCAGCCGCGCACCCAGCGCATCCCGAACCCGAGACCGCCGCCCCGGTGCCCGGCCTGCCGCGGCTCGAAGAGACGGCCGAGCTCATCTTTGCTCATCCCGATTCCGGTGTCCTTGACCGTGACCACGATGAACGGCTCCCTGGGCAAGCGTTCGTCCAGCCAGGTCCGCACGGACAGCACCCCGGGCTTGTCGTGCATGGCCTTGATCGCGTTGAGCAGCAGGTTCTCAACTACCAGGTCCAGGGCAGTGCAGGTGATGCTGGGCAGCCCAGCGGCGAGGTCGGCCACGAACTCGATCTGCCTCGGGATCTGGACGGCCGCGATGCCGGCTTCCACCTGCGCGTTAACGTCGACGCTTTCCCGGGGCATGCCTATCCGCTTGCGCAGCTCATCGGGGATCTCAAGGGCGTGATCCGCGTTGAAGTCAATCATGCGGAGCCGGTACACCAGGTCACCCGGGTCGGGATGTGGTCGAGAACTTGACGCATGACCACGTCGCTGTCGCCGGTCGTGGCCTCCACAAGCAACCTATCGGTGGCGCTCCTGAAGTTATCCTCGTCGAAGAGCGCGGCGTGGGTGATCGCCATCGAGATCTGCTTCGCGACCGCGTTGACGAAGTCGAGGTGCGATTCCTGGTATTTGCTGTCCGGGGTTGCCTCGACGTTGATGACGCCGATTGCCTGCCCGTCAAGAGTGAGCTCGGCTGCTGGCTAACCTGCCTCGGCCAGCCGCCACGGCGTCTGACGCTTCGGGCGATAGACTATTACTTACCATTCTTCATCATTGCAGCTTCCACGTCCTCGTCGTTCGCGCGTTGATCCATAGTTGATGGTCTAAACAGTTCTTGTCTTTGCTGAACAAATCGCCTGAGGTCTGGCCACCAAGGTGCGCCGGAAATGATAATCTGGTATAGAATGGGCTGCGTCAGCGCTTCGATGATTGTCGCGTCCCAGCAGTCGCGGTGAACCTCGTCCCTTATCTTCCGATGGAGTTCCAAGCCTAGATCGAAAACATCAGCGAACATCTCCCCGAGCAACCGCGCACTGTCATAATCCGGATTTCCCGGATTGCATTCTTTACCCAGAAGAAAATAGGGTTGGAGCCTAGGAAACTCCAACAATATCCTATTAAGATCATGCATCCGCTCCAGCGCACCGTAATGTGCATCGAGATGCGCGATCGCATTTGCAGTCATAGTCTGGTCAGCGAGCTTCCGCGTCTGGCTAGCCATTAGCAGGAGCGTTAGAATGAGACCTATAATTCCAACCAAGCTCGTTATGCCAGTGAGAGACATAGCCTGCTCCATACCATGTTGCCGCGCTTAATTCATCACCAAGCCGTGTCGTAGGGCACAAGCATGCCGACAGACTTGTACATCTTAGCCATTGAACCATACTGTCTTGCCGGAAGGTAACTGGCGACGATATAGGCTAGCCTCGATCTTTCATGGGTCGGCTGGCGTAGCCGCAGGGCTTGCGCGGCATAAGTGATCTTGCTTTTATGGCGCGGTCACGAGAACGGCCCGGCTGGCGGGCTGGGTGCTGGGTGCTGGGGGTTCCAAAGGTCTCGCACGTACCGCCATCCGTCCGCGGTCTCGAACAGGGTTAGCTGGGCGCCGGGCGCGGCCTCTCGCGGCGGGCGAAGACCCGCATCGCCTCCGGCCAGTCCGCGATCGCGCGGGCGCTGGGAAGTTAGCTTGCGCGGCCGCCGAGGGTGCCACATCAGTTACGCGAGCGCGCCGCTCCGCCTGTGCCGTCGGGTTCGCTGGTAGCCTCTTGCGCTCGTGAGCAAGCGTGCCCTGGGGTCATCCGCGTGTCCGGTCGCGCCTGCACAGGACGGGCAGCGGCTGGCGAGCGGCCAGGTCCCGGCGCGGGCCGATCTCCTGCCTGGCCTGCGAGCCTGGCAGCGAGATGCCTGGACGGCGTACTTCCGCGCATCGCGGCGCGATTTCCTGCTGGCGGCGACGCCAGGTGCGGGCAAGACGGTCTGGGCGCTGGTGATTGCCGCGGAGTTGCTGGCCAGGCGGGAGATCATGGCCCTGTGCGTGGTTACCCCGACCGAGCACCTGAAGTACCAGTGGGCGCAGGCCGCATCCGGGATGGGCATCCCGCTTGACCCTGCCTACCGGAACGCGCAGGGCAGGGCGAGCGCCGACTACACCGGAGTCGTCGTGACCTATGCACAGGTCGCGGCCCATCCGGCCCTGCACAGGCAGCGCACCGAGGGCCGCGCGACGCTGGTGATCTTCGACGAGATCCACCACGCCGGCGACTCGCTCTCCTGGGGCGAGGCGCTGCGTGACGCGTTCGACCCCGCCAAGAAACGGCTGGCGATGACCGGCACGCCCTTTCGCAGTGATGCCAATCCGATTCCGTTCGTGACCTACCAGGTCGAGGCGGACGGAAGCAGGCGCAGCTCGGCGGATTACACCTATGGCTACGGCCCGGCGCTGAGCGACGGGGTCGTGCGGCCGGTCATCTTCCTCGCCTACTCCGGTCAGATGCACTGGCAAACCCGTGCGGGCGAGGAACTGGCCGCCACGCTCGGCGAGCCCATGACGGCCGAGCTGGCGGCGCAAGCGCTCAGGACCGCGCTCGATCCGCGAGGCGAGTGGGTAGCACGGGTGATCGAAGCCGCCGACCGGCGGCTGTCAGAGATCCGCAAGGGAATCCCGGACGCGGCCGGCCTGGTCATCGCGAGCGATCACGCCGATGCCCGGGCCTACGCGGCGCTGCTCAGGAAGATCTCCGGCAAGCAGGCGGTGGTCGTGCTCTCGGATGACCCGGCGGCCAGCAAGAAGATCGCCGCGTTCGCCAGCTCGGACGGCCGTTGGCTGGTCGCCGTCCGCATGGTCTCTGAGGGAGTGGACATTCCGCGGCTAGCGGTCGGCGTGTACGCCACCAGCGTGAGCACGGCGATGTTCTTTGCCCAGGCGGTAGGGAGGTTCGTCCGGGCAAGGCGCCGTGGCGAGACGGCATCGGTCTTCCTGCCGTCGGTTCCTGTCCTGCTCGGCTACGCGGCCGAGCTCGAGGCGGAGCGTGATCACGTACTCAAGGTCCGGCCCGATGGCCAGGACGAAGAGCTGGCGATAGCCCGCGCGCAGCAGCGCCGTGATCATCCGGGCGCGGAGGAGAGTCCGTTCCTGGCGCTGGCTGCCACGGCGCACTTCGACCGGGTGCTCTATGACGGCGGGGAGTTCGGCGCCTCACCGGAGGACGAGGACTTCATCGGCCTGCCAGGGCTGCTCGAGCCCGAGCAGGTCGCGCTCTTGCTCCGCCAGCGCCACGCTGACCAGATCAGGAAGCAGCGGTCGGCCCCGGCCGGGGGCACCGCAGCCACCGCGACGCCGGCTACCGCCCGCCAGACGCTGACCGTGCTGCGCAAGGAGCTGAACGGCCTGGTCACGGCCTGGCACCAGCACACCGGCCAGCCGCACGGCGTCATCCACGCCGAACTCCGCCGAGCTTGCGGTGGCCCTGCTGTCCCGCAAGCTACCGCGGCTCAGATCAGCGCCAGGATCGACACGCTCCGACGCTGGACCGCCACTCCTGCGGCCCAGCCCTGGATTGACAGCTGAAGGACCGACGGCGACCCCTCCACTTTCAACATATAGCGAACAGGGGGGCTTGCGGCAAGACCCGGGTCGTACCGCATAATCGCTGGCCGAGGCCGGAAGCTAGATCGGAGCTGATGCCGTGAGCCCCATGACTGCCAGCGCGTTTGACCTCCCCGATCACCTCATCCGCAAGGCCGACCCGACGCTGATCGCCGGCGACGAGCAGCGCTTCGCGGCCATCGCGAAGAGCCTCGCGCGGTCGATCGCCGAACTGTCCGACCGCCTCGACGCCAAGCGCAGGGCGCCCGGCGGGATAGGCCAGGAGGCGCTGGACCGGGACCTGGAGATCCACCGGCTAGCCGCTCGCCTGCGGCTCCTGCGCCGCTTCGGCCTGGACCTGTGCCTCGGGCGCATCGTCGGCGCGGACGACCCCGAGCCGGTGTACATCGGGCGGGTTGGCCTCACCGACGAGGAGGGTCGCCGGCTGCTGCTCGACTGGCGTTCCCCTGCGGCTGAGCCGTTCTTCGGAGCGACTCACGCCAACCCGATGGGCCTGGCCAGCCGCCGCAGGTACCGCTGGACCCGCGGCCGGATCAGCGACTACTGGGACGAGGTGTTCACGCCAGACGGGCTTGAAGGGCACGCCGCGCTCGACGATCAGTCCGCCTTCATCGCCAGCCTGGGCGCCAGCCGGTCGGACCGGATGCGAGACGTGCTCGGCACCATCGCGGCCGACCAGGACGCCATCATCCGCGCGGGATCGCGCGGCGCGCTGGTTGTCGATGGCGGCCCTGGCACGGGGAAGACCGTCGTCGCCTTGCACCGCTCCGCCTACCTCCTCTACTCCGACCCACGCCTGCGTCACCACCGCGGTGATGTGCTGTTCATCGGCCCGCACCAGCCTTACCTGGCCTACGTCGCCGACGTTCTGCCCAGCCTTGGCGAGGAAGGCGTGCAGACCTGCACGCTTCGCGACCTCGTCGCGGAGGGAGCCACGGCGGCGATCGAGGCCGACCCGGACGTGGCCCGCCTGAAGTCGTCCGCTGACCTGGTGAAGGCGATCG
>JASIBM010000161.1 GCA_030045175.1 Streptosporangiaceae bacterium
GTCGCCAGCCGGGCCTGCGGCCGCCGAGTCGCCCGCCAGCCCCGCAGCCGCCGGGTCGCGAACCGGGCCTGCAGCCGCCGTGTCATGAACCGGGCCTGCGGCCGCCGGGTCGCCAGCTGGGCTTGCGGCCGCCGAGTCGCCAGCCGGGTCCGCCGAGCTCATCGCCGCGCCTTCGCTGATCTCACTGCGAGCTGCCCGTCGCGTGAGCGTCGCGGGTCAGCTCGAAGAAGCGCTCTTCGAGCGTCGCGGGCGCCAGCCGCACCGTCGCGGGCAGATCCCCGAGGGCACGCCGGACCGCGGCCGGGTCGGCCCCCGGGACCCGGAGCCCGCGTCCGGCCAGGGCCACCTCAAGACCAGCCTGCTCAAGCGCGGCGAACGCGGCCGACCAAGACGCCGCTTCCACCACGACGACCTGCCTGGACCCGACGATCTGCGTGGCCGTCCCTTCGGCGACCACAACGCCGTCGGCCATGATCACCAAACGCTCGCATTCACCGGCTTCCTCCATGTAATGGGTGGTGACGAGCACACCCGCTCCCCCGTCGGCGGCTTCGGCGATTGTCTCCCACAGCCTGGCCCGGCCGAGCGGATCCACGCCCGATGTCGGCTCGTCAAGCACAAGCAGGTCGGGCGAGTGCGACAGTGCCTGGTTGAACGCGACCCGGCGCTGCGTGCCGAGTGGCAGCGAGCCGACCAGTTCGTTGTCGAACGGCTGAGCTTGCGCCGCCTGGCCACCCGGCTTGCGTCCGAATGCCGCCAGGCTGAACGCCATGTTTTCCGCAGGGGTGAGATCGTCATAGAGGCCGAGGCCCTGCGGGAGGTAGCCGAGCCTGCCGCGGGTTCGCCGCGACGGCGGCTCACCGAACAGCCGCACCTCGCCCTCTGACGTGGCCATCAGCCCGAGCAGCATCCTGATCAGCGTAGTCTTACCCGCTCCGTTCGCGCCGAGCAAGCCAACCACCTCTCCTCGCTCGACCCGCAGGTTCACCCCCTGGACTGCGGTGAAGTCACCAAAGCGCCTCGTCACCGCCATCGCCTCGGCGAGCGTGACCGAGCCGTTGCCTGTCATGACTGCGCTCCGTCTCTTTCCCGCGCGGGTGCGGCTAGGGAGAGTTCGCGTGCGAGCGCCGCGACCGTGACCGCGTCCTGCAGGTCGGGCTCGATCCCATTGGCCGGCCGCTGGCCGGCCACACCGGCCGGGTAGCCAGGCTCCCAGACTCGCCAGCTACCGCCACGGCGCCACGCCCGGGCAACCGCGTCACCTGTTGGCTTGGCTGGCACCGATGTAAGCGCGCCTGGCATGGCAGCGATGATCTCGTCCGGGGTACCCGACGCCAGGTCGGTCCCGGCATCAAGCACGAGCACGCGGGCGCACCGCTCCGCCTCGTCCAGGTACGTGGTGGCGAGCACGACCGCGCAGCCTTCCGCCGCCGCGCGCGCGATGAGCCACCAAAGTCCCGAGCGGCTGACCGGATCGACACCGGTGGTCGGCTCGTCGAGCACGAGCAGATCCGGGTGATGCAGCATCGCGGCGATCACGGCGAGCTTTTGGCGCATCCCACCGGAGAGTTGCCCGGCCAGGCGCCCGGCCGCGCTGGCGAGCCCCGCCCGGTCCAGGTACTCAGCCGCGCGCTCCCGCGCGAGCTGGCCTGGCAGCCGATACCCTCGCGCGCGGAAGTCGAGGTTCTCGGCGACGGTCAGGTCCGGGTAGATCCCCGAGCTGGCGGGGAAATAGCCTGCCCGCTCCCTTGCGGGCCTGTGAACCGTGCCGCTGCTGGTCGCGAGCACTCCCGCCAGGCAGCGCAGCAACGTCGTCTTGCCCGCGCCATCCCCGCCGACGACGGCGGTGACCTGGCCGGCTGGAGCGACGAGAGTCACTCCAGAAAGCGCGACCCTCCTCCCGTACCTGACATAAACATCCGTGGCACCCCAGGTGGCCGGGACGGCGGGACCAGCCCGGACGGCGGGCGTGGCCGGACCAGCCGGGACAGCGGGGGTGGCCGGGACGGCGGGCGTGGCGGGACCAGCCGGGACGGCGGGACCAGCCGGGACGGCGGGACCAGCCGGGACGGCGGGGGTGGCCGGGATGGCTGAGCCAGGCGGAGAGGCCGGCGTGGTCATGCCGCCGCCTGCTGCGGCTCGGCAACTGCGCTGCCAGGCCGCCGTGGCCGGTGGCCGCGAGCTGCCGGGGCGAGATAGGCGCGGAACCGCAGCGTCGCCCCAGTCACGACGACCACGCCGAGCAGGCCGAGGAAGGCAAACGACTGCCATAGCGGGCCAATCGGCTCCGCCCGCAACATCACGCCGCGCGTGATGTTGTTGAAGTAGGTCAGCGGCAACAGGTACGAGATCCAGCGGACTCCCGCCGCGATCGATGCCAGCGGGAAGATCAGCCCCGACAGCAGGATCTGCGGCAAGAGCGTCATCATCGCGAGCTGGATCGCCTGACCGCTGTTTTGCGACACGCTGGAGATCAGCACGCCGAAGCCGAGCGTCACGAACAGGAAAAGCAACGCGCCGAGCACGAAGAT
>JASIBM010000162.1 GCA_030045175.1 Streptosporangiaceae bacterium
CGCACGATCGCCCGGCCCATGGCCACTCGCTGCCGCTGGCCACCGGACAACGCGGCCGGCTTGCGCTTGAGGTACTCATCCAGGCCGAGCAGGCCGGCGACCTCGGTGACACGGCGGCCGATCTCGGCCTTGGGCGTCTTGCGCTGGCGCAGCCCGAACGCCAGGTTCTCCGCCACGGTCATGTGCGGGTACAGGGCGTAGTTCTGGAACACCATCGCGATGTCGCGATCCCTGGGCGGCAGGTCGTTGACGACCCTGTCGCCGATCGAGATCGTGCCCGAGGTGATCTCCTCAAGCCCGGCGATCGACCGCAGCGCGGTCGATTTCCCGCAGCCAGACGGGCCCACCAGGGCCATGAACTCGCCATCGGCGATCGCCAGGTCCAGGTTGTCGATGCCCTTGACACCACCCGGATAGTGCTTGCTCACCTTGTCGAGAACGATCTGGGCCACCGCCGCTCCTTTAAGGCTGTCGGGCTCCCGGGGCTGTTCCGGCTGAATGTTCTTGACCTGCATCCGCGCCTTCGCTTAGATGCCTCGGGATCGGAGCCACTCACGATTGGCGGCCTGCTGCCTGGCCACTACGTCAGGTGATTCTGCGGGGTCGGGGAAGATGTCCTGCTCGACCACGAGCCAGCCGGAGTAGCCGATCTCGGAGATGGCCTTAAGGACCTCGTCCATGCCGACGTCACCCTGGCCGAGCGCGCAGAACGCCCGGCGCCGCCAGATCTCCTCCATCGGCGCGCGGTCGGCCACGATGCTGGCCAGCAGGTCCCGCCGGGCGTCCTTGAGGTGGATGTGGTTAATCCGCGAGCTCCAGTCGCGCAGCCCCTGGACTGGCTCGCCGCCGCCGGCCAGCAGGTGGCCGGTGTCCAGGCAGAGCCCGACGTCGGTCAGCTCGAGCACGCGCTCTATCTCCCACACGGCTTCTATATAGGTGCCCAGGTGGTGGTGGAAGGTGGGCTCGTAGCCGCGCTCGCGGCAGATGCCGATGGCGCGTGACAGGCCCTCGGCGAAGTGCTTCCAGCCGGTGGCGTCCAGCCCTAGCTCGGGCTGCGTCGCCGCGGCTCCCGGCGCGGCGAGGCGGGCGGCAGACCCGGCGTCGGCCAGCGTCGGCCGCGGCTGTAGCCCGGGCGGGGCGGCGTCGAGTATGTCGAGCATCGAGTCGAGATAGCCGATCTGGCTCGCGAGCTCCGCCGGGTCGGAGAACGGCAGCGGCACGTACCCGCCGGCCAGCGTCAGGCCGCGCGCGGCCAGCCGGTCACCAAGCTCGGCGCCGTCACCGAGGTAGCCGACCGGGCCAAGGTCGATGCCCGCGTAGCCGGCCTGCGCGACGTGGTCGAGCACCGCCAGGCCATCGGGGACGTTGGGGTCGATGCCGACCGTGAACTCAAAGGCTCCGTAGCTGCACGGGGCGTTCGCTACCTGCACGCTCATGCCAGCACCGCCACATCGGCCGGCGCGAAGCTGTCCGCTCCTTCCGCCCAGGCCGGAAGCGCGCTCGGCTGGTCGACCGGAGAGCGGGTGAGGTGCGACCGCGCGATCGCGTGGCACAGGGCCACGTCGTGCAGCCCGTCGATGGCGTTGGTCCGTGGCTCGCGGCCGGTCCTGATCGCGTCCGCTAGCTCGACAAGCTCGCGCTTGAACGCCTCTTCGTAGGACACGATCTCGACCTCGCGAGTGTTATGCGGGGTGTCGCGTTCCCCGCCCTCGATGGTGAGCTGGCTCGGCATGCTTCGCAGGTAGGGCGACGGGAGGGTCAGCGTGATCCGCCGGTCAAGGCCGTAGAAGGCGAGCTCCTGCTTGTAGTGAGCCAGGCCAGGCAGGTCGACCCAGGACATGTGCACCTCGGTGGCGCCGAAGCCGAGGCTGATCTCGCACACCGTGCGGCTGAGCCTGGCGTGGAATACCTTGTCTGGCTCGCCGAGCACGCCGCGCAGCATGTTGAGCTCGTGCACGAGGTTGTCGAGTAGCATCCACCGGTAGCAGTAGCGCGCCTCGGCGTCGCCGTCAGGCAGGGCCGCCGCCAGCCGCTTCTCGTCCTCGGCGCGCAGGGCCGCGAGGACCGGCGCGGGCGCGGGCGGCATCGCCGTCAGCGGATACGCCTGGATGTAGGGTCGCCACGGCGACTCGAGCGTGGTCACGCTGACCAGGCGGAGGTCATCGAGCGGCATCAGCTCAAGTAGCCGCTCGTAGGCGGGGTCGTACCGCTTCATGGTCCCGACCATGAGCCGGACCCCGGACGCGCGCGCCGCCGCATGCATCTGGCGGCCCTCGTCGAGGCTCAGGCACATCGGCTTCTCGACGAACACGTGCGATCCGGCGTTGGCGGCGGCGACCGCGATCGGAGCGTGGCTGCCCGATGTGAGCACCATCACCACGTCGAGGCGCTCGGCCACCAGGTCTTGCCAGGACGTGTGCACGGCCTTGACGCCGTAGCGGTCGGCACACGCCCGGGCGACCGGTTCTGACACGTCGCACACCGCGGCGATCTCGAAGCGATCGTCAAGCTCCGACAGGTAGTGCAGGTGCATCACCTGGGCAATGACCCCGCAGCCCACAACTCCGACCCTGAGCCGATCTGGCACGTGCCGCCTCTTCTCTGGACTTCGCTTGCT
>JASIBM010000163.1 GCA_030045175.1 Streptosporangiaceae bacterium
CCGGGTTGCCTTGCCCGTCCCAGCGCCAATCTCCAGGGCAGCCAGAACCGGTCCGCCCGCGTACCTCATCACCAGGTCGAAAAGCTCGACCGGATACCCAGGCCGGAACCGCTCGTATGCTTCCGCCACCACCCCGAAGCTCAGCGCGCGACCAGACATGCCAAGCATCCTGACACGATCTGCGGCCGCGGCAAGGCGAGCCCGGAGTCGCCCCTTGCCGCCTGGCACGAGCTGGCCGCTGTCATCGTGACACCCCGAGCCACAGGCCCAGCGCGCAGGCGACCTCATCGGCGCCAGGACGGTTAACATCGGCCAGGTCGGCCACCGTCCAGGACAGCCGGATCACCCGGTCCACGCCGCGCGCGCTGATCCGGCCCTGGTCCATCGCGCGCTCAAGCGGCGCGAGCGCCCCGGGCCGCGGGGTGAACCTGCGGCGCAGCTCGCTGCCAGGGATCTGGGCGTTGAGCCGCCAGGGCGTGCCCGCCAGCCGCTCGGCGGCCCGCTGCCTGGCCTGGCGCACCCGCTCGGCGACTACCGAGCTCGGCTCGGTGAACGCCCGGTCGCTGAGCAGCTCGGCGCGCCGGACCGGCATGAACTCGACCTTGACGTCGACCCGGTCGAGCAATGGCCCGGACAGCCGCGCCAGGTACCTCCGCCGGGCCAGCGGCGTGCAGCTACAGGCGGCGCCCGCGGTCCTGGCGCTGGCGCACGGGCACGGGTTCGCCGCGAGGATCAGCATGAACCTTGCCGGGAAACGGGCGGTGACGCCCGCGCGGGCCAGCACGATCTCGCCAGATTCCAGCGGCTGGCGCAGCGCGTCGAGCACGTCGCGGTCGAACTCGGGCGCCTCGTCCATGAACAGGCAGCCGTGGTGCGCGAGCGAGGCCGCCCCAGGCCGGATGATGCCGCTGCCCCCGCCGACGATCGCCGCCCGCGTCGAGGTGTGATGGGGCGCGCAGAAGGGCGACTCGGTCACCAGCGGCCGGCCGGGCGGCAGCGCCCCGGCCACCGAATGGATGGCACTGACCTCGAGCGCCGCAGCCGGCTCAAGCCCGGGCAGCACGCCAGGTATCCGCTCGGCGAGCATCGTCTTGCCCACGCCAGGCGGCCCGAGCAACAGCAGGTGATGGCCGCCGGCCGCGCAGATCTCGGCGGCGCGCCTGGCAACTGGCTGGCCGACAAGATCGGCCAGGTCCTTGGCCTCGCCCGGCCTCGCGCTCTCGCGATCGCACGCTCCGAGCGCCGCCCCCGCGTCACGGCCAGGCGAGAGCACGGTCACGGCCGGGCCGCCGGCGGGCGGCTGGGCGTCCCGCAGCCACGCGGCCATCGCACCGAGGCTCGGCGCGGCGATCACCCGCAACTCAGGCACGAGCGCGGCCTCGGCGGCGTTCTCATTGGGCACGACGACCGAGCCGAAGCCCGCCGCAGCCGCCGCAGCGGCGGCGGGCAGCACGCCAGGGACCGGGCGGACCCGGCCGTCCAGCCCCAGCTCGCCGATCAGCACGAGCCCGCTCAGCCTCGCAGCGGGCACCGCCTCGGAGGCAGCGAGTATCGCGCACGCGATGCCCAGATCGAAGCCGCTGCCCCGCTTCGGCAGGCTGGCCGGCGACAGCCCGACCGTGATCCGGCGACTCGGCCAGGCCTCGCCGCTGTTCACGATCGCCGACCTGATCCGGTCGCGCGCCTCGCGAAGCGCGGTATCGGGCAGGCCGACGAGCAGCAGCGCCACCAGGCCGTTCTCGATGTCGGCCTCGATCTCCACGACATGGCCCTGAACCCCCACCAGGGCCATCGCGTACGCGCGGGCCAGTCCCATCTAGCTCACCCCGCCAGCAATCCGCGACTTACCTCGGCGACCGCCGCGACTGTCCTTGGGATGCACGCGCACCACCTCCGGCCACCACCGTGCCGGAACCAGCGCCGAGCGCGCGAGCCGCGACGCCGAGCCTGTGGGTAACCACCATCGCCGCCCGACACCTTGTGGATCACGGGCCGTCAGTGTCAGCGGAGCCTGGTTCAATAACGCGCCCGCGGGGCCGCCTCACCCAGAACGCAGTCGCTCGGCGGGCACCTCAGCCTCGCTGTGCTCGAGATCCCTGGTCGCCGTCAGCAGCGTCAGCGGGCCGGACCGAGCCGCCTCGCGCAGGTGACCCGGCGCCCGCGCGACGTCCGGGGTCCATCCGCCGCACCTGTTTCGCGCGTAACCCGATCGGGTAAGCCCCCCTGGCGCGGCGGCAACATCATGGCGACCATAGTCGGGCAAGGTACTAGGGGGCCGACATGCCCACAAGCAAGGACATCCGCTCAGCGGTCAAGGCGGAGCTGGACTTCGACCCGTTCATCGAACCGACCAATATCATCGTCAAGAACCTGAACGGGGACATCGCGCTCAACGGCACGGTGCCTAGCTACGCGCAGTTCCTCGAGGCGGGGGCGGCGGCGCGGCGCGTCGCCGGGGTGACAAGCGTGCACAACCACCTGGAGGTCGTGCTGCCATCCGGCCACTGGCGCGACGACGTGAGCCTGACCGCGGCCGCCAGCAATGCGCTCGACTTCAACGTCATGGTCCCCGAGAGCGTCGACGCGACAGCCATTGACGGGAAGATATGGCTGACCGGCACCGTGAGCTGCGGCTCACAGCGCATTGCCGCGGAGTCCGCGGTCGCCGGGCTGACCGGCGTCCGCGGCGTCAAGGACGACATCCACGTGCGCAGCTACACGGAGATCGCCGACGTGTCCGGCCTGGTGCTCGGCGCGCTGAACCGCAACGCGCTGATCTCGGACGACAGCGACGTCACCGTGGACGCCAGCGACGGCACCGTGACGCTCTCCGGCCACGTCCGCACCTGGGCGGAGCACGACGCGGTGCTCGACGCCGCCTGGATGGGCCTGGGCGTCTCGACCGTACGCGACCAGCTCTCCGTCACCGGCTAACCGCGTCGTCACCGGCTAACCGCGTCACCCCACGCCACGGACGTGCTCCACCTTGAACTCTCCCGACTCGGTCTTGAGCACGCCGACGACATCGACCCTGACCGCGTCGAACAACAGCCGGTGCGTGAGCACCCAGCGCACGGCCAGGCGCCGTAGCCTGCGCAGCTTCTGGGCCGTGACGGCCTCGATCGGCGTCCCGAACGCCAGGCTGGTCCGGGTCTTCACCTCGCACGCGACGAGCACTCGCTGGTCCGCGGCCACTATGTCGAGCTCACCGCCTGCGCACCGGTAGTTCCTGTCCAGGATCAAGAACCCCGCCTGCTCGAGGAACTGCGCCGCGAGCTCTTCGCCCTGCCTGCCGAGCGCGTCCTTGGGATGCACGCGCACCACCTCCGGTACCGACGGTGACGGAGCGGGAGCGCGTTCGGCAGGCGCGCCGGCCAGCCTGTGGATCACCGAGCCGACGAGGTGACGCCCTGTGGACGGAGTCGTCTCACTGTCGGCGGGTGCTGCTTTAATGCCTTCGGCTAGGGATGCCGCAGCGCGAGACCGACCCTGGCAGCCGGCAGTCCGGAGCGGGATTTGTTGATAAAAATCCCTAAGAGTCCTCCGGAAGCTGCAACTCACTTTTGGCGAGTTCCTCGATATTAACGTCCTTAAAGGTCACAACCCTTACATTCTTAACAAAACGCGCGGGGCGATACATATCCCACACCCAGGCATCTTGCATGGTGACCTCAAAGAAAACCTCGCCGTTGTCGGCCGTGCGGACCTTAAGGTCAACGTCGTTGGTGAGATAGAACCTGCGCTCGGTCTCCACTACGTGGCTGAACAGGCCGACGACATCGCGGTACTCCCGGTAGAGCTGAAGCTCCATCTCGGTCTCGTACTTCTCGAGGTCCTCCGCGCTCATGTTCTCCCCTTCGATGAGGCGGGCGCCCGGCCAGCCAGGCCAGCCGTACCTGCGAGCTCAGCGGTCAGTGAACTAGCGATCAGTTCAACGATAGAACCATCACGCCAGTCGTCCAGAGCCGCGACCGTGCGATCATCGAACTCGCAGTCGTCGGCCGGCAGAAGCCGGGACGACACGTTGACGAAGGACCGCCGGTGCACCGGAGACGGGCCGCGGGCGTCGATCGCGGCCATGTGGCCCGGGGTCGAGTAGCCCTTGTGCCTGGCGAACCCGTAGTCCGGGTAATCCGCGTGCAGCGCCCTCATGATCTTGTCCCTGGTCACCTTCGCCACGATCGAGGCCGCCGCGACGCACGCGGCGACCTGGTCGCCCTTCCACATCGCCAGGGCGGGCACGGCAAGGCCAGGAACCTCGAAGCCGTCGGTGAGCACGTAGCCTGGCCGGACCGGCAGGCAAGCGAGGGCCCGGCGCATCCCGGCCACGTTGCACACGTGCAGGCCGCGCCTGTCGATCTCGGCGGGCTCGATCACGACGACGCTCCAGGCCAGGGCCGACCGCACGATCTCAAGGTAGGAGGCTTCCCTGGCGCGAGCGGTAAGCGCCTTGGAATCGGCCAGCTGGACCCGGCCGTTCGCCCTCCCCGGCCAGCGATCAAGTGACACCGCGGCGACCACCAGGGGCCCGGCGCACGCGCCACGCCCCGCCTCGTCGATGCCGACGACCGGGCCGAAGCCTGCGCGCACCAGGACGCGCTCGTACCCCGCCAGGCCGCTATCGCGTCTCGGGGTGTAGCCGACCGGGCGGCGAATTGCCTCGATCGCGGTGCCTGCCGCTGGCGCCCGCACTTGTCACCCTCGCCGCGTCCAGGGCCACAGCGTCCTAGCCGGCCGCGCCGCGCCGGGGCGCGGGCGGGTACGGGGGCGCGGGCGGGTACGGAGGCGCGGGCTTGCGCGCATCCCGGCCCGTGGCCGTCCCCTAGCCCGGGTCCGCCTCCTGGCAAAGAGCCGCCGGCGGGTCAGCGTCAGCGGGATCGCGAGCGCGAAGCCCCCGGCCAGCGGCAGGTAAGGCGCCGCAGGGCGCACGGGCACGCCCGCGTCGAGCGCCACGTTCGCCGCGCGCGCCGCACCCGCCGCGCCCGCCGTGGCACGAGCACCGGCCGCCGGCTTGTTCAGTCCAGGCTGACCGAACGTCGAAGGAACGCGCAGAATCGAGATCCGGCTCGGCGGCCAGACGATCATGAACGCCCGGCCGATGACGGCGCTCTCGGGGACGGTCCCGTCACGATCATAGGGAAGGCAGGTGACAGCCGCGGTCGGGTCGGTATACGCGCAGTCGTGCAGGCGCGAGTCCGCGGAATCGATCCTGTTGTCACCCATCACCCACAGCCTGCCGGGCGGCACGACGATGTTGAAGTGGCCAGTCGACGGGACGGAGCCCGGTTTCAAGTACGACTGCTCGTGCAAAGCGACCCCGTTGACCGTGATCAGGCCCTGAGCGTTGCAGCAGATCACGTGATCGCCTGGGATGCCGATCACCCGCTTGATGTAATCGGTCTGCCCAGGCGAGGTTCCGAACAGGCTCTCGATCGAGTTGACCAGGCGGCCGATGGTGTCGTCGTAGGCCCGCACGAGCGGGTTGCTGCTCGTCGGCGCTGGAGGGGCCGGGGGATCCCACGAGCCAGCGCCGTCGAACACCACGATGTCGCCCCGGCCGATGGGCCGCAGGTCGTACACGACCTTGTTCACGAGGACCTTGTCACCTATGAGCAGCGTGTTCTCCATCGAACCCGACGGGATATAGAACGGCTGCACCACGAAGGTCTTGATCAGGAGCGCGATCGTAAGCGCGATGGCGAACAGCACCACCATCTCGGCCACGAACGACAAGGGGCGCTTGGGCTGCGGCTCGGCCTCATCATCTGCGTCATCGGCCTGACCGTCGTCCGCCACGTCGGCGCTGGACGAATCCTCGCCGCCTGGTATCTCGTCGCTGGCTCGTCCTTCCGCGCCGGGCGGGTCGTCGCCAGGCGCCGCGCCGCCAAGCCCGGCCAGCAGGTCATCGCTCGCGCGCTGATCGTCGTTCATCATCACCATCCAGCCTAGCGGCCAGTCGGCCGGCCAAGCGCTCCTCGCTGCGCTGACGGAAGCGGCCCGGCAGCGAGACGGAAAAGGCACGCCGAAGGAATCGCCGCCTGGAGTCGCCACCAAGGCCGATCCCGGCCGGCATGTGCTCGCTCGCGCCCAATCAAACGAGGCGGCTAGCGCACAGGCTCGCGCCGCTCCTTGATCCTCGCGGCCTTGCCGCGCAAGGAGCGCAGGTAGTAGAGCTTCGCCCGGCGGACCTGGCCACGCGTTACTACCTCAATCGACTCGATCGCCGGCGTGTGAACGGGAAACGTCCGCTCAACGCCGACGCCGTAGCTGATCTTGCGCACCGTGAAGGTCTCTCGCGCGGCACCGCCCTGGCGCCTGATCACGATGCCCTGGAACACCTGGATCCGCGATCGGTTTCCCTCGGTGACCCTGACGTGCACCTTCAGGGTGTCGCCCGGCCGAAAGTCCGGGATGTCCGAGCGGATCTGGGCCTGCTCTATCTCGGCAATCGCGGTGTGCATCGCTTGTCGTCCTTGCTGTCATCACGCGCACGCCTGCGAACGCGCTGAGGTGGTCCGGTTAAGTTTGCCACATCATCGATGGTGCCCGCGAAACCGACCTCGGAAAGGACTCGACGATCCCGCTCGTCGAGTCCCTCATCGACGAGCCTGGCCGCGAGATCGGGCCGGTTCCTGGCCGTGCGGCGCAGCGCTTCGTCCCTGCGCCAGCGCGCTATCGCGGCGTGGTCTCCGGAGAGCAGGACGGGCGGGACGTCGAGGCCGCGCCACGACCGCGGACGGGTGAAGACCGGTCCTTCCACTAGCCCCCGCATCGGCCCGGTTCCCGCTCCGAACGAGTCGTCGGCCGCGGACTCGGCGTTCCCGAGCACCCCTGGCAGCAGCCTGCAGATCGCCTCGACCATCACGAGCACGGCGGGCTCTCCCCCGCCGAGCACGTAATCGCCGATCGACACCTCACGAACCGGCATGCGCCCACTTGCGTGCTCGGCCACCCGGGCGTCGATGCCCTCGTACCTCCCGCACGCGAAGACCAGGTGACCAGCGCCTGCCAGCTCGGTCGCCATCGCCTGGGTGAACACGACGCCGGCCGGCGACGGCACGATCAGCTGCGGCACGGGTCCCGCGGCCTCCGCAGCCATCGCGGCCTCCGCAGCCATCGCATCTTCCGCGGCCTCCGCAGCCTCCGCGGCAAGCCGCTCAGGCTCAGCGCCCGCATCACGGTCCACCTCGCCCTCACCCCCGGCCGTTCCTTGGACCCCGGCTTCCCCCCGGACCCTGGCCTCCCCGGGGACCCTGGCCGCCCCCCGGACCCCGGCCGCCCCCTGGACCCCGGCCGCCCCGGAGACCCCGGTCTCCCCCTGGACCCCGGCCGCCCCCCGGACTCCCGCAATGGCGTCAAGCGCCTCCCCCCACGGCTCGGGCTTCATCACCATCCCGGGTCCGCCGCCAAACGGCGTGTCGTCCACCGTGCGGTGCGGGTCGTGCGCCCAGGACCGCAGGTCGTACACGCTGAAGGCGATGTCGCCGCGCTGCACGGCCTTGCCGATGAGGGACACGCCCAACATCGTGAAATATTCGGGAAAGATGGTAATGATATCTATCCGCAGGGCGACCAAGCCTTCCTTCGTTCCTAACGCCGGGCCCGCCTCAAGGTCCGCAACCCGGCCCCGACCTAGCCCGAGCCCAGGCGTGGACCTACGGGACACGCCCTATATCGCGGCCTCCGGGTCAAGCAACCCGGGAGGCGGGTCAATCACCAGACGGCCCGCTCCGACGTCGACCTCGGGAACCAAGGCAGCGACGAACGGGATCAAGACCTCATCGCCGCACCCCGACCCGGCGGGGTCGATGACGAGCAGGTCCTGCCCGTGGTGCAAGACGTCCGCGACCGTTCCGACCAGCTCACCCGAGCCGGTCTCGACCCGCAGGCCGATCAGCTCGTGATCGTAGAACTCCTCGGGATCGGCGAGCGGGGCAAGCTCGGCGGAGTCGACGCAGAGCATGATGTCACGCAGGCCCTGCGCCGCGTCCCTGTCCTCGTACCCGTCGAACCTCACGAGCAGGCGCCCCGAGTGCCACCGCGTGGCCGATACGGTCAGTGGCCCCCGGTCCGCCGGGTCAGTGGCGAGCACGGCACCCGCGACGAACCGTTGGTCCGGGTCGTCGGTCCGGACCTCCACGGTCACCTCACCGCGAAGGCCGTGCGGCCGTCCGACCCGGCCAATCACAAGCTGCATCTCCGGCTCGGTGCTTGCTAGCGAATCTCGTCGGCGTCCAGCAGGTCCACGCGGACGTAAGAGTCGCCGGCCAGCGAACCCAGCACCGTGCGCAACGCGCGCGCTGTGCGCCCACCCCGCCCGATGACCTTGCCAAGGTCGTCAGGATGCACGCGTACCTCAAGCACCCGGCCACGGCGCAGGTTCCGGCTGGACACTCGCACGTCGTCGGGGTAATCGACGATGCCGCGGACCAGGTGCTCGAGCGCCTCTACGAGCACGTCAGTCTCCGCCTCCCGGCTCAGCGCCTGGCGGCTCAGTGTCTGCCGCCTCCGCGCCGCCTGGCTCCTGCGCGCCGCCTGGCTCGGTCCCGCCGCCTGCTTGCACCGCGCCGCTCGCCTCGGCCCCGCCGCCTGGCTGCACCGCGCCGCTCGCCTCGGCCCCGCCGCTCG
>JASIBM010000164.1 GCA_030045175.1 Streptosporangiaceae bacterium
CAAGCGGAACGGACACGGGACTGCCAGCGGCTGCCTTTGACGGGGCTGTCAGCATTGACGCGCTGTGGATGATCCAGGACAAGGCAGCGGCGTTCGCCGAGCTCGCCCGGGTCCTGTCGCCCGGTTCCCTTATCGTCTTCACCACCTGGGAACCACCGCACGTGGATTACGCCGCGTACCTCACCTCGGCCGGTTTCAGCAGCGTCGTCAAGCGACTCATGCCCGACGCGATATACCCGCAAATCGCCGTATACGATGCTATCTTGCACTGCCAGCCGGCCCTGATAGCGGAAATCGGGGCAGACGCGGCAGGCGTTCTCTTCGCTGAGGCGACCGAGACGCCCGTGCTGCTCGAAACAGCGCCACGGATACTGGTCAGCGCGGTGCGCGACTGACGGAGGAGCGCGACTGACGGAGGAGCGCGAATGGGCGTCTTGCGCGAGCGCAACTTCCGTATCGTGTTCGCAGCGCAGGCCGTCTCGGGGCTGGGCACAACGCTAGTCCCCGTGGCGCTGTCGTTCGCGGTGCTCGATCTGACCGGCTCCGCCAGCGACCTTGGCCTGGTGCTTGGCAGCCAGGCACTGGCGCTGATCGTGTTCATGCTCGCTGGCGGCGTGATCGCGGACCGGGTACCCAGGCAGACCGTCATGATCGCGGCGGACAGCGCCCGGTGCCTGTCCCAGCTCGCGCTCGGTGTCATGCTGGTCGTCGCCCACCCGCCAGTGCTGTTGCTAGCGAGCCTGACCGCTGTCGCAGGCGCGGCGACGGCGATGTTCACGCCCGCGGCGAACGGGCTTACGCCCGCGCTGGTGCCCGCCGGGCAACTGCAGCGTGCCAACGCCCTGCAGCAGACGACGACCGCGGCAGCAGGCCTGGCGGGCCCGGCCGTGGCGGGCCTGCTCGTCGTGACCGCCGGGCCTGGCTGGGCGATTGTCGCGGACGCGCTGACCTTTGCGGTGAGCGCGCTGTTGCTGTCGCGGCTGCGGCTTGAGCACGCACCGAGGCAGGAGCGGCAGCGCTGGATCGCGGACTTGCGTGCGGGCTGGGCGGACTTCCGGAGCCGTACCTGGTTTCGCGCCGTCGTGCTGACATTCGCCGCGATCAATCTGTTCTATGCGGCCTATCTGGTGCTCGGCCCCGTGGCCAGTAAGCGCTATTACGATGGCGCGGCGTCGTGGGCCACGGTATCGGCGGCCACCGGGGCAGGCGCCTTGATCGCCGGACTAGTCGCGACCAGGCTGCAGCCGCGCTATCCGCTGCGCGCCGCTGTCCTGTTCGGCATGCTCAGCGGACTCGCCCCGCTGGCCTTCAGCGCCCGGATGCCGGTCTGGCTGCTAGCGTGCGCCGCAGCGCTGGACGGGGTTGGCGAGGTTCTCTTCGAGAGCCTCTGGCAGACGACCGTGCAAAGTCACATCCCCGAGCAGATGCTCTCGCGCGCGAGTTCTTATGACTATTTCGCGTCCCTCGGTGCCATGCCGGTTGGCCTGGCGATCGCCGCGCCGGTGGCCGCGGTGATCGGCTTGCGGCCTGTGCTGCTCCTGACGGCGGTGCTGACCTTCGGGCTCCTGCTTGCGATGCTCGCGGTTCGCAGCGTGCGCGAGCTTGGCCCGGCCGCGGCTGCGGCAGACCCGGCCCTGGCAGGCGGTCACGGCTGAGGCCCAGGTCGGTCACGGCTGAGGCCCAGGTCGGTCAAGGCGACCGGCTCAGGGACGCGTCCACCACCCGCGCGATCTCGGCGATCGCGGTGGCGTGCGTCATATGGTCGTGCCTGGCGGCGATTTGGTGCGTCTCGACCCGGCCGGTCACGTAGGGCACCCATCGGTCTGGGTCAGCGCCGTCGGTCTGCGCGGCGAAGAACAAGATGTCGCCGCGGAAGGTGCCCGGAGAGGCATCGATCGACAGCCAGATGTTGTTGCGAAGGACCTTCATCAGGGCAAGCAGGCTGTGATCGGCCAGGCCGCCCGCCCCGCCGCTCTGCTGCCTGATGATCGCCAGCGTGCTCGCCAGGTCGAGCGGTTGGTCATCCAGGCGTGGCAGGTCGACGTCGAACCCGTTGAGCACGTCGCGTAGCAGTTCCTGGTCGGTCTCGGGAAGCTCCTCAGGTGTCGCGATGCGCTGGTCAGGCGAGGCGTTCGACGGGACGGCATCGACGAGCGCGAGCAAGGTCACTTCCTCGCCGGCCGCTTGCATCTGGCTGGCGATCTGGTGCGCGACACCTCCGCCAAAGCACCACCCGGCCAAGCGATAGGGGCCGGCCGGCTGCACGGCCTGAATCCGCTCCAGGTAGTCGGTCGCCATCTCACCGATGCTGCCGGGCAGCCGCTCCCCGTCGTGCAGGCCGCGCGCCTGAAGCCCGTAGACCGGCACGTCGGGCGCCAGTTTGCCTGGGAGGGTGGCGTAGCACCAGCTGAGCCCGCCGCCAGGATGAACACAGAACAATGGCGGCCTGCTGCCCCCTGCGCGCAGCGGCAGCATCGGGGCCAGCGGATCCGGTCCTGGGCCCTGCCTCATCTGCTCGGCCAGCCCGGCTGGAGTGGGCGAGATGAACAGGCTGCTCACCGACACGCCCACACCGAACGCGGACCTGACCCGGTTGATCAGCCGGACGGCCAGCAGCGAGTGGCCGCCCAGGTCGAAGAAGCTGTCCTGCGGCCCCACCTGCTCCGCGCCAAGCACGTCGGCGAACAGGCC
>JASIBM010000027.1 GCA_030045175.1 Streptosporangiaceae bacterium
GGGCTGCGGCGGCCGGTCACGACGGCCTGCCCGGCCTGCAGCCGCACCCGGACGTCGCCTGTGACGTTCCTTGAGGCTTCGGCCATGAACTTCTCGAGCGATCGCCGCAGCGGCGAGAACCACAGCCCGTCGTAAGCCAGTTCCGTCCAGCGCTGGCCGGCCATCCGCTTGAACCTGGCCAGGTCGCGCTCCAGGCACACGTTCTCAAGCTCGGCGTGCGCCGCGATCAGCGTGATCGCCGCCGGGGCCTCATAGATCTCCCGGCTCTTGATCCCGATCAGACGGTCCTCGACCAGGTCGATCCTGCCGACGCCGCGCGCGCCCGCGAGCCCGTTCAGCTCGCTGATGATCTCAAGCGGAGTCAGCGAGCGGCCATCGAGGCCGACAGGAATCCCGTCGGCGAAGCTGATCGTGACCTCCTCGGCCACGTTTCCCGCGGCGGGGTCGGACGTGTACGCGTACACGTCGTCGTGCGGAGCCTCCCAGATGTCCTCAAGATGGCCCGTCTCGATGCTGCGTCCCCACAGGTTCTGGTCGATCGAGTAAGGAGACCTCGCCGTGACGTCGATGGGCAGGCCCTTCGCCAGCGCGAACTCGATCGCCTTATCCCTGGTCATGCCGCTGTCGCGGACCGGGGCGATCGAGGTCATGTCCGGTGCCAGGCTGGCCAGGGCCACTTCGAACCTGACCTGGTCATTGCCCTTGCCCGTGCATCCGTGCGCGACGACGCTGGCGCCGCACTCGCGGGCGACCCTGGCCAGGTGCGCGACGATCACCGGCCTGGACAACGCCGACACAAGCGGGTACCTGTCCATGTACAGCGCGTTCGCGCGCAGCGCCGGCATGCAGTAGTCGGCGGCGAACTCCGCCCTGGCGTCGACCACGACCGCCTGCGCCGCCCCGCACGCCAGCGCCCTCGCCTTGATCGTCGCCATGTCCTCGCCGCCCTGGCCGACGTCCACCGCCAGCGCGATCACGTCGGCGCCCGTGCGCTCGGCGATCCAGCCGATTGCCACCGACGTGTCAAGCCCGCCTGAGTAGGCGAGCACGACCCTTTGCGTCATGGTTCCCTCCTTGCCAGTGCCCTCAGATCCGCGGGCCGGCCGGCCCGTGGCCGTCAGGCGCGTGATTGTTGTCGTCTCGGCCACTCGGCGAGCCGCAGTAGCGCGCTGGCCAGGTCGGCGCCGCCGGACACCTCGCGGGCCACGATCAGCACCGTGTCGTCGCCCGCCACGGTGCCGAGCACGGCGCGCAGGCCGGCCCGGTCGATCAGCGACGCCACGAGCTGAGCTGCGCCCGGCGGGGTGCGGACGACCACGAGGTTCCCGCTCGCCTCCGCGGAAAGCAGCATGCCGGCCGCGCCCCTGGCGAGCGCGCTGGCCCCGGGGTTCAGTGACTCGCCGCCCAGCTCGGCGAGAGCAGCGCTGGCCTGGAGGGACACCGCGCCACCCGGGACTCTGTCACCCGGGGCTCTGTCACCCGGGGCTCTGTCACCCGGGGATGGCCCGGACCCCCATGGCCCAGAACCCCCCGCGGGCGGAGCGCCGGCCGGCAGCGCGTAGACGAGCGCGCCATCCGGCCCGCGCAACCTGACCGCCCCGAGCTCGACCAGGTCACGCGACAGCGTGGCCTGGGTGACCCGGACGCCGAGCGTGGCCAGCCGGTCCGCCAGCTCGTCCTGGGACCGCACCGGTGGCCCGGAACCTGTCAGTATGCCGGCGATCTGAGCGTGCCTCGCGGCCTTGGTGGCCGGGGCCGGTGCCGGGCTGGCCGAGCTCGCAGGGGCCGGGCTGGCCGGCCCTGCGTGCCCGCTCACCTGCCGTCCCGCAGCAGCCACGTGAGCAGCGCCTTCTGGGCGTGCAGCCGGTTCTCCGCCTCGTCCCACACCAGGCTGGCCGGGCCGTCGAGCACGCCTGCCGTGATCTCAGCTCCCCGGTGCGCAGGCAGGCAGTGCAAGACCCGGCAGCCTGGGCCAGCGATCGCCAGCTTCGCCTCGTCCAGCCGGAACGGGGTCATCGCGGCGGTCCGGCCCGTCTCCTGCCCCTCCTGGCCCATCGAGGTCCACACGTCGGTCGCAAGCACGTCGGCGCCCTCGCACGCGGCCACCGGGTCGGCGCTCACCGTCGCCGAGCCCCCGGTGCGCGCCGCGATGGCCTGCGCCGCCGCAAGCACGTCTGGCCTGGGCCAGTGCGACCGCGGTCCCGCCACCCGCACGTGCAGGCCAGCCGTGGCGCCGCCGAGCAAGAAGGAGTGCGCCATGTTGCTGCCCGCGTCGCCGAGGAAGGTCAGCGTGAGCCCCGCGAGCCGCCCGAACGCCTCCTGGATCGTCTGCAGGTCGGCGAGCACCTGGCAGGGGTGGAACTCGTCGGTGAGCGCGTTGATCACGGGGACCGAGCTCGCCGCGGCGAACTCGATGATCTGGTCCTGCCCGAACGTGCGCCAGGCCACCGCGGCTGCCTGCCTGCTCAGCACCCGCGCGGTGTCCGCGATCGCCTCCCCGCGCGACTGGTGCGTCGAGCCGGAGTCGATGACCAGCGGGTACCCGCCAAGCTCGGCGATCCCGACGGCGAAGGAGACCCTGGTACGCAGCGACGGCTTGTCAAGCAGCAGCGCGACGGCGCGCGGCCCCGCCAGCGGCTGGAACTTGTGCCTGTCGGCCTTCATCGTGGCCGCCAGGGCAAGCACCTCGGCCTGCTCGGCGGTTGTCAGGTCGTCGTCCCTGAGGAAGTGCCGCAGTCCTGCCGATTCGCTCGCTGATTCACCCGTCATGCCCTGTTCGCTCGTCACTTTCCAGCCTCCCGTCCGGCCAGCTCACTGGCCCGAGTCAAGATCCCCGGCAGCGCGCGGGCGAACGAGCCTGCTTCGGCCGCGCTCAGCACCAGGGGCGGCGCCAGCCCGATCGCACCCGGCTGGACCGCGTTCACTACGAACCCAGCCTCCACCGCGGCCGCCTGCACCGCCATCGCCGCCGGTGCGGTTAGGACGATCGCCTGCCAGAGCCCCCCCGCCCAGGACGCCGGCCAGCAGCGGGCGCGGTACAGCCGCGATCCCGGCCCGCAGCGCCGCGCCGACCTGCGCCGCGCGCGAGTGCCCGACGATCAGCCGCAGCGACTCACCACCCGCGTAACCGCTAGCCCCGGCTACTTCGACCCGCATGCGCCGACCCTTCGCCCGGCAAGCAGCGCCCGCCACCTGGCCTTGTTGTGAATTATTATGCATATAAATGTTTGAACATGCAATTCGATATGACCTAACTGGGGGTTCGGTTCCGAATCGTCAGCTACTGGCGGCATGATGAGGAGGGCCAGGAAGGAGACGGCATGTACCTGCGCAGACCGTCCGGCACTGCCGGCCAGCCAACGGGCGGCCGACGCGGCCACATGATGCTCCTCGCCTTGCTCCTGATGCTCGTCGCCGGCTGCGGCTCCTCGGCCCCTGGCGCCTCGCCAGGGCACTCAGCCGGCCGGACTACCACGGTCAAGCCCACGACGTGCGGCACGGCGAGCACGGCGGGCGGAGTCAAGGTGCACGTCGAGATCGCGAAGGGCCACGTGTCGTGCGGCACCGCGCTGGCGATCGAGCAGCGCTACGCCGATGCGGTCCAGTCCGGCAAGGTTCCAGGTAACGGCGGCGGCGCCCCGGTGAAGGTCGAAGGCTGGACCTGTCAGGGCTTCACGACCCCCGTCGTCGACCAGACCGGCGACACCTCCAAGTGCGTGCGCGCGGGCACCGAGATACTCGAGATCCTGCTCACGTAGCGAGCTTGGAGATCGGGGACGATTCTCAGCTAGGGCAGCTGACAGGCGACCACGATCATGAACCAAGGGCCGCGCGCAGCGTCGCCCCGGTCAGCCTTGCGGCCTCGGCGACCGCGGCGTCCCTGGCCACGGTGACCTCGTCGTCGGTCAGCGTCCGGTCCGGCGCACGGAACCGCAGCGTGTACGCCAGCGACTTACGACCGGCACCGGCTTGCGCGCCGGTGTACACGTCGAACAAGCGCACGCCTTCCAGCACGATGCCGGTCCCTGCCCGGGCCGCTCCCGCCACCAGGGCCGCCTCGACATCAGCGGCCGGAACGTCCTCGCGCACGACGAGCGCCACGTCCTGAGTGGCCACCGGATAGCTGAAGATCGCGGGCGCCTGGACGGGAGCCAGGCTCGCGGCGGCGACCTCGATGACGGACAGGTCTAGTTCCATCGCGCAGGTCCGCGGCGCCAGCCGGAACGCCTCGATCACCCGGGGGTGCAGCTCGCCCGCGTAGCCGACCACGCGGGGCGCCGCCTGGCCCGCACCCGGCTCGAGCACGAACTGCGCGCACCGACCCGGATGCCACGGCTCGGCCTGGCCAGCCTTCACCTCGTACCGCACGCGACTGGCCCGCAGCACCACATGCGCCGCCTCGATCGCGTCGTAGCAGCTCACCGCCCGTCCCTTGCCCCACCACCCGGACGCCTCCCGCTCACCGGTCAGCACCGCGCCGATCAGCGCAGGCTGGTCGGGCAGCGCGACCTCGAGCTCGGCGACCTCGTCCGGGGTCGGACCGCGGTCCACGGCGAGGACGGGCGCGACCCGATCTCCGCCCTTGGCCAGGAAGGCCGTGCCGATCTCGAACAACGCCACGTCGGCGAAGCCGCGCCCGGCGTTCCTGCCGGTCACGCGGAACAACCCGGGCAGCAACGTGGTCCGCAGCAGCGGCTCCTCGCCGGAGATCGGGTTGGCCACGCGGACGGCGTCGCGCCGGTGATCGCCGGCGGCAAGCAACAGCCGGTCGAAATCCGCGGCCGAGCAGAACGGGCTGCTGATTACCTCCACGCACCCGGCCGCGGCCAGCGCGCGCCCGACCTGGGCGCGCAGTCGCTGAGCCGGCGTGCGCCCGCGCCCGGCCATCGCCCGCGGCATCGCGATGCCGATCCGCTCGTATCCCTCGAGCCTGATCACCTCTTCCGCGAGGTCGTTGGGGTCGGTCAGGTCTGGCCGCCAGGACGGCGGCACCGCCGTGAGCACGTCGCCTTCGACGCGGACCGCGCAGCCGACCTCGCGCAGCCTGGAGATCACGGTCTCGGCACCGTAGCGCGTGCCCGCGACCCGGTCCGGATGACCGGCGGACATGGTGATGGTCACCGGCTCCGTGGCAATCATGGCGAACGTGCGGCCAGGCACGATGGTGCCGCCGCCGAGCTCGGCAAGCATCGCCACGGCCCGCGCCGAGGCCCGGAGCTGTAGCTCATCATCGACGCCCCGCTCGAACCTCGCCGACGCCTCGCTGAACAACCGGTGCCGGCGGCTCATCCGGGCAACCCCGGCCGCGCTGAAGTGCGCGGCCTCGATCACCAGGTCGGTCGATGCCCCGCTCACCTCGGTCGCGAGGCCGCCCATCGTCCCGGCCAGCCCGATCGGCCCGGAGTCATCGGTGATCAAGATGTCATCAGGGTCGAGCTCGCGTACGACGTGGTCGAGGGTCTCAAGCCGCTCACCCGGCCTGGCCCGCCGCACCACGACCGGCCCGCTCAGCCTGGCCCGGTCGAAGGCGTGCAGCGGCTGGCCGAGCTCAAGCATCAGGTAATTGGTGACGTCGACGGCCAGCGACACGCTGCGCTGCCCGGCCCTGGCGAGCCTGACCCGCATGGGCAGCGGCGTCGGGCGCGCCGGGTCGATCCCGCGCACCTCGCGCAGCACGAACCTGTCGCAGGCGGTCGGGTCGGCGATGCTGGCAGCCCGCACCTGGCCGGGGCCCGCCTCCCCGGCACCGGGCTCACCGGCACTGGGCTCACCGGCACCGGGCTCACCGGCACCGGGCTCACCGGCCTCGGCCGGCCCGGCCGGGTCGGTGTACGCGACCCCGAACGCGCTAGCCAGCTCGCGCGCCATGCCCCTGACCGACAGCGCGTGCCCCTTGTCCGGGGTGACGTTCACGTCGAGCACCACGTCGCGAAGGCCCGCGTAGGCCACGAAGTCGGCACCGAGCGGGGCGTCGGGCGGCAGCACCAGGATGCCCGCGTGGTCCCCGCCGAGCCCGAGCTCATCGGCCGAGCAGATCATGCCTTCCGAGACCCGCCCGTAGGCCTTGCGCTCGGCGATCTCGACGCCGCCGGGCAGCGTGGCGCCCGGCAGGGCCAGCGGCACCCGGTCGCCCACCACGAAGTTGACCGCGCCGCAGATGACCCGGCGGTCCCCGCCCGGCTCGCCTGTGCCGGCACCACCCGGGCCGGTTTCACCCGGGCCCGCTTCATCCGGGCGGGCCTCACCCGTGGTCACCCGGCAGTACCTGATCGGCTTCTTGTGGCCGGTCAGCTCTTCGATGTCGGTCACCTGCGCGACGACCACGCCCACGATGTCGTGCCCGACCCGCTCGACGGCCTCGACCTCCAGGCCGATCGCGGTGAGCCGCCGCGCCACCTCGCTGACGTCAACGGGCTCGGCCAGGGCCGCGTAATCAAGCAGCCAGGAAAGCGGCACCAGCATCTACGCCTCCACTCCGAATGCCCTGCTGAACCGGACGTCGCCCTCCAGGGTGTCCCTGATGTCGGCCAGCCCGTTCCTGACCATCAGCGATCGCTCGATGCCCAGGCCGAACGCGAACCCGCTGTAGCGCTCCGGGTCGATGCCGCACGCCACGAGCACGCGCGGGTTGACCATCCCGCAGCCGGCTATCTCGATCCAGCCTTGCGACTTGCACACCCGGCACGGACTGCCGTCAGCCTCGGCCGAGGCGCCCCGGCAGACGTGACACTGCATCGACACGTCCGCCGACGGCTCGGTGAAGGGGAAGTAGTCGGGCCGCAGCCGGGTGCGCAGTCCCGCGCCGAACATGGCCTCGACGAACGCGGCAATCGCCCCCCGCAGGTCCGCCATGGTCAGCCCCTCGTCCACGGCAAGCCCCTCGATCTGGTGGAAGACGGGGCTGTGCGTCGCGTCGAGCGGGTCGCTGCGGAAGCACTTTCCGGGGCTGACCACGTAAAGCGGCAGCGGCCTTGTCAGCATCGCGCGGATCTGCACGGGCGAGGTGTGCGTGCGCAGCACCATCCCCGACCGCGGCGCGCCGTCCGGGCCGGCCACGAAGAAGGTGTCCTGCATCTCCCTCGCCGGGTGATCTGGCGGGAAGTTCAGCGCGTCGAAGTTGTACCATTCGGCCTCGACCTCGGGACCTTCCGCGACCTCATAGCCCATGCCGATGAACACGTCGGCGAGCCGCTCGGCCAGCGTGGTCACCGGATGCCGCGCGCCTGCCTGGACCCGGTCCCAGGGCAGCGTCACGTCGGCGGCTTCCTCAAGCAGCACCCGCCGGTCGCGATCCGCCTCAAGGTCGGCGAGCCGCGCCGCGAGCGCCTCGTCGATGAGCCTCCTGGCCTGCCCCACCCGGCGCCCGGCCTCGGCCCTGGCCGCCGGCGGCAGCGCGCCGACCTCGGCGCTCGCCAGCGTAAGCGGTGCCCGGTTGCCCCGGTGCGCCAGCCTGGCGGCCTTGAGCTCATCGAAGTCGCTCGCCGCGCCGATCGCGGCGAGCGCGTCGCCAGTCATGCGGTCCACTTCGGCCGGCGCGAGCACCGCCACCCGGACCGGGTCGAAGGTGTTATTCGATGCGGACATCAGTTCAGGTCTCCTAGCTGCCACAAGCGACCAACAAGCTGCCACCGGCCAATCCGCGAGCCAGTAAACGCGCCTGGCGCGGGGCACGGTCCGGATATCAGCGGGGAAGCGGCTGACGGACTGAACCTACGTTTAGCCCATAGCGGCTCGTGGGTCTCCTGCATGCGTACCTGCCCTGGTTTGCGGGCAAGGGGCACGACGTAGGTTTCCTATGCGCCCGCCGGCCGGCTCAGATCTGGTCAGCCGTGATCTGGCAAGCCGGCGGGCATGGTAAATCGGAACTCGGCACCGCCACCGGGCGCCTGGACCACGCTGATGGCGCCGCCGTGCGCCTCGACCAGCCCCTTGACGATGAACAGGCCGAGCCCAGCGCCGCTACGCCGCTTCGCGCGCCAGAACTGCCTGAACACCCGCGGCGCGAGCTCGGGCGCGACGCCCTCGCCCTGGTCGCGGACGCTCACCGCGACCCCAGGCCCGCCGCGAACCAGCGCTGACTCGATCACGGTAGTAACCGTACCAGCACCGTGCCTGACCGCGTTCTCGATGAGGTTCGACAGGATCTGGTCGATCTTGTCCGCGTCCAGCCAAGTCTCAGGCAAGTCGCAGGCGACGACGATCGCGAACCGGCTGGCCGGCTCGCCTGCCGCCACCCGGCCGAGGACGATCTTGGCAGCCCGCGCCCCGATGTCGACGAGCTCTCTGCGCACCTCGACCCGGCCGGCCTCGATCCGCGACACGTCGAGCAACTCGGCGATCAGCCGGGTGAGGCGGTCCGCGTCGGCGTTGACCGTCTCAAGCATGACGCGCTTCTGGTCGTCCGTGAATCGCGCCCACTTCGCAAGCAAGGTGGCAGTGAAGCCCTTCACGCTGGTCAGCGGCGAGCGCAGCTCGTGCGCGACGGTCGACACCAGATCCGCCCGCAGCCGCTCTGCTCGCGCCCGTGGCTCCGCGCTGCGCAGCACGACGATGACCCTGCGCACCGCGCCAGGCTCGTGCGGCGAGTCCGCCCCGAGCCGCGTCCGGTCGCTCCGCGGCCAGCGCACGTAGCCGACCGCCACGAGCAATTCGGTGCCATCAGGCAAGAACATTGGCCGCTCGGGGTGCCTCGTGCGGATCGAGAGCCCGTCATACGGCCGGGAGAGCTGCCACCAGGGCCGGCCGTCGCCGTCGGCGAGCGGCAGGGCAGCGGCTAGCTCCTGGCCGATGGCCTTCTCCGCGCTGATCCCGGTCAGCCGCTCGGCCGCGGAGTTGAAGACGACGACCAGGCCGAGATGATCGGCTATCACGAGCCCGTCTAGCAGTTCGTCGGCGTCACATAGCTGGCCGCCCGGCGGTTCAAGCGCCGGGTCAGGAACGCCCGCTCGCCAAGACCTGAACTGGTCCAACTCGGACTGCCGCCTTCGCCAGAACCAAGGCCCCGGCACGCCAGCATTACCGACCGACCGGGGTCCGGGGGTTAACCACGGCCGACGGCGCCACGCCATCCGGTCACAGTGACCCATATCGCGGCCAGTCATGACGCAACGTGATCAAAGCCTAGCGCCTCACCCCCGCGATATGGCACCCCCGATATCGCGCTCGCTTCCTGGCACCTTCAGCTGCCCGCGCCCGGCGCGGCACGGTGGGCGCGCGCGGACGCGTACAGGCACACGGCAGCGGCGGCGGCCAGGTTCAGGCTCTCCGCCTGGCCGTAGATCGGCACCGCGACAGCCTCGTCAGCGAGCGAGAGCAGGCCGCCGGGCAGGCCCCAGGCCTCATTGCCGAACAACCACGCGGTCGGCCGGGCGAGGCCACCGGCCTGGTCAAGCTCATCGAGGCCGAGCCTCGCACCGCCGTCGGCGGCGAGCAAGGTGAGCCCAGCGCCGCGCAGCGCGGTGGCCGCCTCGGCGACCGTGACCCCGGCGACGATCGGCACGTGGAAGAGCGAGCCCGCCGAGGACCGGACGCACTTGCCGTTATATGGATCAACGGAAGCGTCGGCGAAGATGACGCCGTGCGCGCCTGCCGCGTCGGCGGTTCGCAGCACCGTGCCTGCGTTCCCTGGATCGCGGACGTTGGCGAGCACGACGACCAGGCTAGGCGCGCGAGAGATCAGGTCAGCCAGCGAGACGTCGACGAACCCGCAGACCGCGAGCAGGCCTTGCGGCGTCACGGTGCCTGCGAGCTCGGCCATCACCGCGCCGCTGACCTCGTGCACGGGCACGCCGGTACCGGCCACGGCGCCAACCAGCGCCTCATGCCGGGACCTGGCCGCCGCGGTGACGTACAACTCCGTGATCGCGCCCGCACCCGGCCCGCTCGCGCCCCCGGCTTGCTCACCCGTCCGGTCACCGGCGGCCTCCCGGCGGCCTAGCGCCTCCCGGACCGCTTGCGGGCCCTCGGCGAGGAATAGCCGAGATCGCTCGCGAAGCGCGCGCTTTGCCAGCGACCTAGCGGCCCTGATCCGCGGCGACCGAACGCTGGTGCTCGTGGGTTTTTCCCGCTCGCTCTAGGCGGCCACTACGCGCGGCGCGTCCACGTCGTCGGGGAGCGCCTTCCTGGCAACCTCGACAAGCGCCGCGAACGCGGCCTGGTCGGCGACGGCCAGCTCGGCGAGCATCTTGCGGTCCACTTCAACACCCGCGATCTTCAGGCCCTGGATGAACCTGTTATAGGTGATGCCCTCGGCCCGCGCGGCCGCGTTGATCCGCTGGATCCAGAGCCTGCGAAACGCTCCCTTGCGGTCCTTGCGGTCCGTGTAGGCGTAGGTCATGGAGTGAAGTTGCTGCTCCTTGGCCTTGCGGTAGAGCCGGGACCGCTGGCCCCGGTACCCGCTCGCGCGCTCAAGTACTACGCGGCGCTTCTTGTGGGCATTGACCGCCCGCTTCACGCGTGCCATCTGTTCGACTCCCTACTTACCGAGCAGCTTCTTCGTCATCTTCTGATCAGCGGGCGAGAGCACCACGTCGCTCGCGAGGCGGCGGGTCCGCGTGCTCGACTTGTGCTCAAGGTAATGAGCACGGTTAGCCCGGCGGCGCATCACCTTGCCGGTTCCGGTGAGGCGGAACCGCTTCTTCGCACCGCTGTGCGTCTTCATCTTCGGCATGTCGCCGCTTCCCTCGGGTTCAGGCGTGCCCACCGGCACGCGTCCTGTGTCACCCCGCCGGCGACGGATGTCACGAGGCGGGCACGTCTTGATGGTTCGCCGGTGGCTTCCCTTCAGCCTCCGGACTCGGCGCCCGTTGCGCCATGCCCGGCCGGCCTGGCGCGCGGACCCGGCACCGGTCCGGTGGCCGCTGGCCTGGCGGCGGCTGCCCGCGAAGCGCTCGGCTTGGGGGC
>JASIBM010000165.1 GCA_030045175.1 Streptosporangiaceae bacterium
GACCGGATTCGCGTCCGGCCAGGCGGCGGGTAACCCGAGCGTGTGGGTGTTTCCCGACGCGCTGGTGACCGAGCTGGAGCAGGCGGCAGCGCCCTCGCCCCATCAGCTCGTCATCGCCAGGCACATCCGGGCCGGCCAGCCCGCGGTCATGACCGAGCCGTCCTGCTACGCGTGGGCAACGCTGGTCAATCTCACGATCTCGCTGCCATCGGCCGGCAACACGACTCCGTCGATCGCTGGCACCTACGTCATCGACGGCGCGGACGACACCGGAGCCGACCTGCTGTGGCAGCTGCAGGCCCAGCTGGCCAAGAATGGCGGCGGCGCGGAGCTGTACTTGCTCTACCCGCCAGATCCGGCCTCGCCCAACGCCAGCGGGCTCGCCTCCGACGCGCTCGACCCCGACCACACCATCCTGCTCAAGACCAACCTCTCGACGCTGACGCACTCCCAGCCCGCGCGCCCAGCCGACCAAGCCGACCAGGCCGCGCCGCCAGGTACCCAGGAGCTCTACGCGGCGAGGCTGTCGGACGCCGCGGGCTTCCTCGGCCTGCTCTGGGAGGCCAGCATCACCCGCAGCGGCGGCTTCTACCTCAGGTACACCAAGGCGGACGGCAGCGCGGGCCTGCCGCCGACGGTCTTCGCGACCGCCTCCTCGGCGCAGCTATCGCTCGTCGTCATGCTCAGGCCGCAGCCCGCCGACCTGCCCCCCTATTGCAACTGCGCCGTGGTCGGCGACACCATCGACCCGGCGGCATCGCTCTTCGTCCAGCCGGCCACAGTCACCGTCGGGGTCACCGACACACTGCGGACCATCGCCGACGCCGTGACCAAGCGCCTGGGGACCACGGTGTCGGCCGGCGACCTGGCCGCGCTGAACGCCTCCGTTCCGCTGCTGCTCCAGCAAGGAGCCCAGCTGCGTACCCCGCAAGGGGACCACCTCATCGCTTACGGCGACACCTTCGACTCGATCGCGCAGGCGATCACCGGCCCGAGCCGGCCCACGGCCGCGGACCTGGGCACGGCGAACGCGGACGCCGCGATCCTCACGCCGGGCGCGCAGCTGCAGCTCGCCGCCGGAACGCTGCGGAGCAAGGCCATCGTCCCTGCCGGGCTGACCGGCTTCCAGGTGACCCGCCTCAATCCCGACCCAGGGCAGGTCGTCGGATCGCTGTTCAACCTGATCGGCTGGCACGTCAACGGCGGAGGCACGTTCGATCCAAGCGGCGTCGGCCTGGCGACCTCCCCGGCCGTGCAGTCCCTCAGCACCGCGGACGGCCTGGCGCAGCTCAGTCCGGACGATGGCGACAGCTCGACGTGGCGCTACGAGCAGACCTTCGCCGTCGCGCCGTTCGGCAAGCCAGCGCAGCCCGCGGTGTCACCGGCCCTGCCGCCCGCGGCAGGCAACCCGTACAACGGCATCGCCCGGACCGGCGACCAGCTGAGCGACGTCACCATCGAGTTCACGATGCGCGACGTGTACGGCAACGACTGGCCGGTGCCTGACGACGACCAGTTCCTGGCGATACCAGTCGGCTACTTCGACAAGCTCACGGGCCTGGCCCGGTGGCCGTCACTGGCCATCGCGTACCGGATCGCCGGGCCGCCAGCCACGGTCGAGATCGACCTGTCGATGCACCAGGACCGCTACCTCCCGTCAGCCTCGGTACCTGTCCAGTCCGCGCTCAAGGCGGTCGCCGCCGACCTGCTCAGCTACCGGAGCATCTGGTACCAGGTCATCCAGCCCGACGTCGGATTCTCGCTGTGCACCACGCTCGCCCAGGGTCCCTCCGGCGACCCGGTCAGCTACCCGGTCGACAAGGCTCCGCTGCTGACGTTCGCCGCTGGCGCCTACGTGTACCTCAGCGCGCTGGCCACGCTGACACCCGTGCAAGAGCACGTGCCCGAGGGCGGGATGACGGTCGCCGGGCTGGCTGCCAAGTACGGCGTCACGCCGGCGCAGATCTTCACCGGCAATGGGGCGCAGCGCTACGGCGCGCTGTTCGGCGCCGCCAGGCTCGACGTGCCGCAGGTCTACTCCGTGGTAGCCGGCGATAGCCTCTCCTCGATCATCGCGAAGGCAGCCCATGGCCTCAGGCCGGCCGACCTGGCCACGCTCAACGAGGACGTCCCGCTCAATCCCGGCACGGACCTGGTGGCCGGCCAGCGGACCGTCGCCCCGAAGCCGGTCCGTGGCGACGGGCCAGCGTCGCTCGCCGAGGCGGCCGCGGCCGCGCACGCCGCCGCCCCGGCCATCGCGGTCGCGAACGCGACCACCCCTGGCATCCTGGTCCCCGGCGCGGTTCTCGCGCTCGGCACGGCCAGCTACACCGTGACCGCCGGGGCCTGCCTCCAGGACGCGGCCACCGCGCTGCACGGGACCGTTGCCCAGGTCGCGGCCGCGAACGACGCGGTGCCGCTCTTGCCCGCCGGGGCCACCTTGACGGTGGCCGATGTGCTCGTCGCGCCCGGTGACACCCTGCGGTCGCTGGCCGCCCTGCCCGGGGTGGGCGACGTGACGACGCTCGCCAGCGCGAACGACAAGCTGGCCGGCCTCTTCGCGGCCACGACCACGCTCGTCACCGGCACCGAGGCGAACCCGCCGGCCGCCGACCCGGACGCCGCTCTCGAGGCGTACGCGGCCGACCTCGGCGTGCCGCTTGAGAGACTGGCCGAGGCGAACACGGGCGCCGGCTTCTGTCCCGGCGCGATCATCGACGTCCCTGGCGCCCTGGCGAACCTGTCGGACGCGCAGCACTGCACGTATGCCGCACCGCCGGGTGCCACGGCCGCGACCATCGCGCAGCTCTTCGGCACCACGCCGGACGTCATCGGCGCGCTCAACCCCGCGCCACCTGGTCCCGGCGGCCTGTGGATCTGCCCGCCGATGCGGGCAGACGCCCACGGCCACAACGAGGCAGGCACCCTGGCGGGCCTCGCGGCGGCCTACAACGCCGATGTCGCCGCTCTCGCCACGGCAAACGCCGCCACCCTCGGCGTCCTCGCCCCGGGCGTGGCCGTGACGGTCTCGGGCACGACCTGCACGACCGTGGCAGCGGAGACGTTCAGCTCGCTGGTCAACCGGTTCGCCTGGCTCGGCGTGAGCACGACGCTGGCCGAGGTCGTCACCTCCTGCAAGGACCTGCCAGGCCTGCTCCTCCCCGGCGCGCGCGTCGTGCCGGTCCCGCCACCAGCCAGGCCCGGCCCGATCGCCAGCAAGCCGGCCTGGACGATCGCCATCGAGCCGGCCTGGACGACGGCGGTCTTCCCGATCTCGGTCAGCCTGACGCAGTCGCGCGACCCGGCCCTGGTGGACCCGGACTTCAGCGACGCCAAGGACGTCCGCACCTGCACGCTCTCGCTCCCGCCCGACCCGGGAAACGGCGCCGCGGTGCTGCCCAGGGGGGACGACCCCCCAGAACCCCCCGCGAGCACAGCGCTATCGCTGGCCGGCTTCGCCGCCCTGCTTGAGCAGGCGGTGCCCGGGCTGCACGTCGCCACGGGCAGCCCGCCAGCGCAGGACGACCCGGCCACGGCGAGCACGATCTGGGCGGTCAGCCTCGCGGACGCCGGCCAACCCGGGATAGCGCAAGCCACCGGGCCAGCCATCGGCTACTCGTTCGACGCCGCCAAGGCCAGCTACTTCGCGCTGCCGCCGCTGTCGTCGTCGCTGATGAGCGGCGACGTGGCGGTGTCGCCGTATGTCACAGGCCAGCAGCCGCCATTCTCCGGCCAGGCGCAGCCGGTCAGCTTCCGTTCGGTGGACCTCGACCGGTGGCTTGAGGAATTCCTGGCCGCCGTCGACCTTTTCCTATCTCCGGCGTCCGCGATGCCCGCGTACAGCCTGTCCCCGGAATCGGCCACGGGCGTCCTCGAGGCCAAGCGGCAACTGGCCGCGACGCTGTCCGGGCGGATGCTCACGGTGCTCGAGCCCGCTGCTGGCGTCGCGAGCGCGGCCGCCGAGGCCATGCGTCAGGCGATGCTGACGAGGCTGTCGGCCGCGTACACGGTCGACGCCATCGTCCAGGTGCCCGTGACCGTCACCGGCCCGTACTCCGACCCGTCCATCGCGCCCCGGTTGTCCGGCTCAGCCGCCCGCCCCAAGGGCAAGCCAGCCGTCCGCGCCGAGGGCGCGCCGGCCGGCGACGCCACGGCCGATCGCGGACCACGGGCCTATAGCCTCTCCACGGCCAAGGTCGCGCTGGCCGCCGGCGAGTCGAACGCCACGTTCCTGTTCAGCGTGAAGGCCGCCCCGGACAACCGCGAGGTGAGCCTGGACGCGGATTACGTCGTCACCGAGCTGGAACTCCCCGAGCCCGCCGAGTCGATGGACGGCTACCAGGGCTCGCGCTGGCTGAAATTCGTCCGGCCGGCCTCGCTCCCGCGCTGCGGCATGTCAGGGCTGGTGGTGCCGGTCCCGCTGCGGGCCTACCCCGGCCCGGTGACGCTCATCTCGCAGCAGGCCAGTCAGTCGGTGCGGGACCCGGGCAAGGCGGCGGACCTGCGGCGCTGGGACCTGTCGTTCGTCTACACCCACGACGACGCGGAACAGGACACGCCGATCGTCGAGGTGGCGCTCAATACCGCGCCGGGCGGCGGCCCGCGGTTCTCGCCGGACGCCGATCCAGCGACCGGCGACGCCTTCACCGCCCTGGCGCAGTTCGCCGCTGCCTGGCCGACGCTCAAGAACGACCTCGCGATGCTCACGGCACTGCCGCCAGGGACCACGTCCGGCGACTCGAAGGCCGCTGTCGACGCCTTCGCCTACCTGGCGGCCAAGGTGGCCGCGGCGTTCTCCCCGACCGCGCACCGCGCCGCGGTTACCCCGCCGCCGCGCGTGCTCGGCTACAGGTTGCAGAAGGAACAGGAGGGGTCGCCAGCCACGCTGCGCAGCCTGGTCATCACGGACGCGTCCCAGTCCCAGGCCAGGCCGGCCGCCGGGCAACGGCTGGCCGGACCACCCGCCCCGCTGTGGCCGTCGTCGGTGGCCGTGACCTACGACAACCGCGAGTCCAGCCTCACGCCGGACCCGGACCATACCGGTCCTGACCAGGCGGTCTTCGGGTACCCGCCGGGCATCCCGGCGAACGCGAAGCTGGCGCACAGGTTCACGTTCACGTGGCCATCCGATCCGCCCGCGCCCGCGGCGCCCGCGCCCGAGGAGCCGAGCCTGGACCTGCTGGGAGCAACCCTGGTCTGCCCGCAGACCTTCGAGTTCGCTGGCCTGGACGTCTTGCACCTGCGCAGCGCCAGGGCTGGGGTTTCGATCTGGCGCAACATCGAACTGGTCGAGGGAGCGACGACCAACCCGGCGTTCGTGTACCGGACGCCAGTGGCGAGCTTCGCCTCGGACGCCATACCTGTCATCGCGGGAACTGACCCGATCGACATCGGCGCGGGCGCCCCGACCGGCATCGCCGCAGCGCTTGGCGCCTTCCTTGAGGCCCTCACCCAGTCCGATGACTGGTCCGAAGACGACACGCTGACGATGCAGCTGACCGCCGGCTATTCCTACGCGATCGCGAGAACGAGCAACAGGAGCCTCGGGCCGGTCGTGCCCATCTTGCTCATCGCTTCATTCGACTTCCACCCGTCCCTGTCGGTGAAGGACAGCGACCCGGCGAACCCCAATAGCTTCGTCTCCCAGGTCCAGGCGGTCGCCTGTGACTGGATCGCCAGGAACGAGCCCGCGGACGGTGATGCGGCGATCTGCTTCCGGCTGGCCGTCTACGCCGGCGACGAGCACGTCATGGCGCTGATCAGGGACGTGACGCTGAACTATGCGCTGTCACCACGCCGCTAGCGCCGCCTGGCACGGGGTTGCATCCGCGGACACGACTTCGTACCCTGGCATGGAAAGGCAACCTGGTTGCGTAACGGAAGGCGGCCCATGCAGATCACTGCGGCAGCGCTGATCGCGGCCGGGCTAGCGGTCGGCATCGGCGCGCTCGTTGTCCTGCACCTCGCGCCGACCGGCTTGTCACCAGTGCGCAACGCGGTCAGCCAGTACGGGATCAGCACCTACCGCGCCGGCTACCGGGTGCAGACGATCGGCTACGCCGTCGCCGGGCTCGGCGCCGCGATCGGCATATCCACCCTGCCAGGCGCCGTGGCCGTCCCCGTCGGGCTGTGCCTGATCTTCGCCGTCGCCAGGGCGCTGATCAGCTGGTTCCCGATGGACGCGCCTGGCACGCAGCACACCGTGACCGGGCGCAGGCACGGCCTCCTTGCCATCGCGGCGTTCGTCGGAGTCGGCCTGGCGGCCTGGCAGTTCGCCAGCCTGCTCAGCCACGACAGCCTGCACCCAGCCGTCGCCACCACGAGCACGGTCCTCGCCGCCGTCATGGCGATCACCTTGCTCGCCATGGGCACCAGCCGTCGCGCCGAAGGCGGCAGGAGCTTCGGGCTGATCGAGCGCGGCTTCTACCTGGCCATGACCGCCTGGCTGGCCACCGTCGCCGTGCTGCTCATCGTGACCTTATCGTTACCTCTTAGCTCAACCTGACTCTCCCGCTCGGGCGTGTATGTGCCAGTCACGCCGCAGACCGTCTGGTCGCTGGCGCCGGAGGTGCGATGGAGGCGAACGGGTTCGCCGCCGAGGATGCCGGGTTCGCCGAGTTCTACGCGGGAAGCTACGCCCGGATCGTGACATTGGTCGCGGTGCTACTCGGCGACCAGGACGAGGCCCAGGATGTGGCGCAGGAGGCGTTCGCCCGGGCGCTCGGCCGCTGGCCGCGACTGCGGAAGTACGACGTGCCTGAGGCATGGGTCCGCAAGGTGGCTTTCCGGCTGGCCGTTGACTCCAGCCGCCGGACCCGACGGCAACGGCTGCTATCGGCCAGGCTCGCTGGCGCCGGCCCTGGCGAGGCTACGCGCGCCGAGCCGCCTGGCGATTGGCTGACCTTTTCCGACGTTGCCGCGGCCCTCGCCGGGCTCCCGATGGCCCAGCGCGAGGTGATCGTGCTGCACTACCTGGCCGACCTGCCGGTGGACCAGATCGCCCGCGACAGCGGCGTGCCATCGGGCACCGTCAAGTCCCGGCTGGTCGCGGGCCGGCGGCGGCTAGAGGCCGCGCTGAAAGACGGGGTTGAGGTGACGCGAAATGTCTGACGACGAGATCAGGAGGCAACTCGTGGGTTATTCGTGCCGGTTCAAGGACGTCACCGTGCCCCCGGCCGAGTTGATCAGGCGGCGACTGCGCCGCCGCAGGATCAAGCTTGCTGCGGTGAACGGGTCCGCGGCAGTGATGCTCGTGGCTGGCGCGGTCGGGGCGGCGGCCGCGCTGCCGGCCTGGCGGCTGACCGGCCCGGCGAACTCCCGGCACCACGCCACGGCGTCACCGCTGGGCTGGGTGCCAGCCGGGCCAGAACTGCCAGCCAACGCCACGCCGGACGCGGCGCCTTACCTCGTGACGCTCGGCCTGTGGCACCACCGGGGCCTGCGCGCCGTCGTGCATGACTGGCGGACAGGCGCGTTCCTCGGCCAGGTACGGCCGCCGGACGGGCGGTGCTTCCAGCAGATCGCGGGGGCGTCGGACGACCGGACGTTCCTGCTCCTCGCGGCGGGCTGCCGCCGGACCATCCGGACGTGGTTCTACGAGCTCAGGCTGACCCCGTCGGGCCACCCGGAGCCGCTCATCCCGATCAGCCTGCCGCTGTTCCTGCACGGCACAGGGACGTTCGCGCTCAGCCCGGACGGAGCGCACCTGGCCTTCGCGCTCATCGCGCCGGGGCACCAGCCGAGCACGTCGACGGTCACGGTGTATGACCTGATGACTGGCGCGAAGCGCACCTGGTCGGGGCCTGGCCTGGTCTTGGACGTCGCCTGGGCTGGCGACCGCACCCTCGCGATAAGCGTGGCGCGGAACGGGCGAACGGTCACCCCGACGAGATTGCGGCTGCTCGAGGTGACCGCGCCGGGCAGCAGCCTGCTCGATTCGCGGGAGCTCGGGCCGTACCGCAGCGGCTTTCCGCTGCCCGCGGCCAAGAACGTGATCTACGCGCCTCGCAACATCCTCGTCCGCGACACCGTATGGAACGAACTCGTGCGGAACTCCGCCCGCACCGGCCGGCTAGAGATCATCTGGAAGCCGTTCCTGCTGAAGGGTCTCCACTACACCTGGTGCGATCCTGTATGGACCGACGGGTCGGGCGAGCACGCGCTGGCCGCGTGCGGCATGCCAGCCTTCTACTTGCGGCTCGACGGCAACCACATGAGCCTGACCAGCATGCATTTCCCTGTGGAGTACATGGAGCCGGCCATGAACGCCTACTACTTCGCCTTCTGAGCGCCGGTGCCGGCACCGGAGTGGGCGCCACGCATTGGAGCCTTCGCACGGCAGGGTGCGCCGACCGCTAGCCTTGGCGTGTTGATGAAAGCAGTCGCTTCCGGGCATAGGGCACCAGAACGGCGGCCGAGGAGGGGTCAGATGTTCCATCACCAGCAGTGGGTAAAGGTCAGCGGGAAGGTGCTCGACAGGCAGGTCCTGGCCGGCCACAAGGCGCCGCATCCCAAGCTCGTCATCGTCGAGCTCAGGCTCGAAGACGGCACGAAGGTCCAGGCCGAGGTCCACTTGATCCCCGGGAGCCACGACCACTGGGACGACGACCTGTACTACCCGTCCGTCGGCGACGTCACGGGGTTCATCCATCACCCCTCCTCGGGTGAGGCCCGCTTCGACATGACCGACCCGCGCAACAGCATGGGCGCGCACGTGGCCGCCGGTGATGCCTGGGCGGCCGCGCTGAACGACGATGACGACGAGCCGGTTAAAGCCGACTCCGGACCGCCCTGGCTGGTGCCCGCCAAGTGCCCCCAGTGCGGCAAGCACGTCAACCAGAAGATGGCGGCGATGGAAGACCAGCCGCATTGCATGAGCTGCGCCCAGCTGCTGCCCGCGTACCCGCTCGTGACCAGCCAGCTCCGCGAGCAGTCGCTGTCCTGACAGTAGGTGGAACGACAACGTGGAGCCCTTACTGCTGCCCGGACGACAGCAGGGGCCCCACGTTGTTGTCGCGCCATGCTGACCCTTGTGGAGTGTGTGGCGCCTGAGTCATATGTGGTTGCTGAGGTTTAGCTGTGCGGGCTCAAGGCGGGCTGGAAACTCACGCCGCGCTGACCCTTGGGTCAGAACGTCACGGCGTGCCAGGTCTGACCGCCGTTGCTGGTGAGCCAGAGCTGACCAGGGAAACCCTCCGGGTTGCCGTCCGAACGGGCCGGGCCGTACACCACGATCCCGTTGCTGGGCGTGGTGAAACCCAGGTCAGCCCAGCCGAGCCCGCCATCGCCACGGAACGCGACCGTGTGCCAGCCGAATCCCGCCCCGCTGGCGTAGTACAGCCAGCTCGCGGCGCTCGCCGTGGAGATCACCCACTGCTTCAGGTTGGCGGCCGCGATCGTCCCGCCGTCGCCGGCGGCGCTGGGCTTGCCAACCGCGGTCCAGTGGGCGCCGTTGTCGAGGCTCAGGTAGGTGAACTTCAGCGTGTGGCCGGTGAACCCCTGGCCGGTGCACAGCAGGGCCAGGCCGCCCGATGCGATCACCGCGACCGAGGTTGGCTGTCCCTTGCTGATCGAGGTGCAGGGCGTCGAGTTGCTGGTCCAGTCGAACCCGCCATTGCGGCTGACCAGGACCGATGTCCCGTTCAGGATCGCGGCGACGCCGGCCTGGGTGCCGATCATGTCGGTCGGGCTCTCCGGGAAGGCGGGGTGAATCTGCGTGATCGTGGTCCACGGCCCGCCCGCGAGCGCCCGGCGGACGATCCAGCCGGTCTGCGGGCAGCCGCCCGTGGGCGTGCAGTGCTCCGTGACCGCGATCACCTGATCCTGCACGATCGCCAGCGAGATGATGGTGTTGAAGGGCCTGGTGTCGCGCACCCAGTTCTCGCCGCCATCGGTGGTCTCCCAGAGCGATGAGCCGAAGATGAAGCCGTGCGACGGGTTGGCGAACCGGATTCCCCAGACGGCGTTGGCGTCGCCGGGAAAGCCTAGCTTGGCGAGTGGCGCGGGCAGCCCGACCCAGGTAGCGCCTCGGTTCAGCGTCCGCACGAGGGACGTGCACGGGTGCACGACGCAAGGCGCGGTGCCTAGCACGAACCCCTCGTCCGGCGACACGAACGTCACCGAGCGGGCTGCGAAGTGGGCAGGTACCGGGCCGCTACGCGGCAGGGTGGCACTGTCGGCCCTGGCGGTCCGTGCGTGTCCTGCCGATCTTGAGGCGCCTGCGGTGCTGGGCCGGGATGACGACCCCCTGGATCCCCCCGAGGCCCTGGCCGAACTGTCAGAAGGTCGGGCCGCGGCGCATCCGGCCGACAGGGCAATCACCGCGAGCACGGCGGCGCAGATGCCGAGGATACGGCGCGGCTGGACACGGGTGCCGATCCCGCCTGCCGCATCCGGCGTTCTGATAGCGATCATGTGGTCCCTCCGGAACTCGTTCTTCCGATCGCTATGACGCGGGATCACCGGAACGGTTGCGAGAATTTGCCATGCGGTGCTGGGCCCATGCCGCCCGTGCGGCCGCCAGCCCGTACGGCCGCCAGCCCGCGCGGCCGCCAGCCCATCCGGCCGCCAGCCCATCCGGCCGCCAGCCCGCCCGGCGCACAGGCCGGCCGGAGCACACGAGGAGCCGGCCCCGCAATGGTGCGGTAGAATGCCAGGTTTCATGTGACCGGCACGGAGTTGCCCGATTACCATCAGCAGAAGGCGGGCCTCACGGCGGCCCGATGCTCGTGGTTAGCGTTAACACCGGAGATCCCATGACCCCGCCCGTGGTGTCAGTGCCATGCGCGCAAGGGAGAAGTTCATGACCGAGACGCTTACCTCAAGGGACGGGACTATCGGGGCTAGATCGCGCAGTAGCCAGGACCACTTGCATGATCACCCTTCCGGATCCGTCGCCGACCTTCGGCGAACCGGAATTAACCCGAACTTCTGGTATCCAGTCGCTGAATCAAGTGATATACGGAAAGAAGGGACATTCGCCGCCACGTTCGCGGGTGAGCGGATCGCGTTGTACCGCGGCCAGAGCGGCACGGTCTACGCGCTGGAGGACCGGTGCGCTCACCGCCAGGTACCGCTGAGCATGGGCGTCGTGGAGGGTGACGTGCTCCGCTGCTGCTATCACGCCTGGGCCTACCGAGGGAACGGCCGCATCTCGCAGATACCGTACCTGCCCAAGGGGACCGGCCGGCCGCCGCGCGGTGTCCGAGCCTATCCGGCCCGCGAAGCATATGGCCTGGTGTTCGTCTTCCCTGGCGACCCGCAGCAGGCGGCCACGACGGCACTGCCCGAGCTGCCGGAGTTCGATTCCGCCAGGCACAAGACCATGACGTTCTCCCGGATCGTGCGCTGTCATTACTCGTTCATGCACGAGAACCTCCTCGACATGAACCACCAGTTCCTGCACCGAGGCGTCCTCGGCAAGATCCAGCCCAAGCTCCTCAGCTACGACACCGGCCCGCGATCAGTGGAAGCCAGGTACCTCTTCACCTACGGCGGCGGGAAGCAGGACCGCGGCGCTGGCCTGCTCGCCGGCGGGCTCAGCGCCGGCACGTCGCGGAACGTCATCACGATCCGCACCGCGTACCCCTACCAGACCCTCCAGCTGGTCCCCGAGGACGCGGGGCTCGCGGACGCGGGGCTCGCGGCCTTTTCCCTCTGGGCGGCCTACGTGCCCGAGGATGCCGAGCAGCGCACCAATCACGTCTACGGCCTGCTGATGATCAAGAAGCCGTTCATCCCAGGGGCGCTGCACCTCTCCTGGCCGTTCATCCGGCACTTCACGGAGCGCGTGTTCGCCGAGGACCGGATGGCGGTCGAGGCTGAGCAGCGGGCCTGGGACGAACAAGGCGAGGACTGGAACCATGAGGTCTTCCCGCTGATCGTCGATGTCCGCGACGTGCTGCGCACCAACGGAGTCCCGATCCGCCCCGGCTCCGCCCTGTACGGCGCCGCGCTCTGCGGCAACTCACCGTCGGCCACCACGGCACCACCCGCCGAACCGAACCGGCCCGGCCCACCCGCTTGACCGGACCGACCGGCACCGTCCTCTCAGCCGCGTTCAGCCCGGAACAGGCGCTACGGCGCACCGGTCCGCCGAACTCCAGAACGCACCGCACTTCTCGCTGGTCGGCAAGTATGACGCGCAGAGCGCCTCCGACATCCTGGACACTCAAGATAGTCAGCCAGCCGGACACCCCGGCACGCTGCACGCCCTGCCAGCTGTACCGCCCGGGCGGAGCCGCGGATTTCCTTCCAGGATGTGAGCCTCAGCTACGGCCGAGCCGACCCCAGGCGCTTGACGCGCTGACATTCGGACGGTGTCGGCGTAGACACTTACCTGCAAGAACTTGGTCAGTAAGGGTCTGAAGAAGTCCTAGCGTCCGGGCACGGTGGCTACCAAAAGTGTCCCCAAGCGCGTGGCACCCGCGATGCCCATCCGGATAGAGACTTTGACGATCTGTGCCTGCTGCTTGAGCCGAGA
>JASIBM010000166.1 GCA_030045175.1 Streptosporangiaceae bacterium
AACGACAATCAGTCCAGCGTGCCCAGTCCCGCGTCGTCGTTTGAGTACACCGACACCTCGGGCGGCGGCAGCGCCATTCCCAGCGTGACCGGCGTCGTCCGTTACGGCGGGCCGGAGACCAATCCGGGGCCGGTGACTATCCTTGGATCGGGCTTCACCGGGGCGACCTCGGTCACCTTCGGCGACGTTGACGCGACGACATTTACGGTGGACAGCCCGTACCGGATCACGGCGACCCCGCCCGCGATCTCCGCCGACCCCACGTGCGTGCCGCTGCCATCCACGGGCGTGTACGCGGGCGAGAACGCGACCAACGACATCTGCCAGGTGCAGGTGCGGGTGAGCAATTCCCACGGGACAAGCGCGACCGCGCCGATACTCCCGCCCGACGAGGGGGCGTTCGCGCTCAATTCCCTCGGCGTGATCGTGCCCCCGGCCGGCTGCGGTTGTGAGATCGAGCAGGCGCCGACCGAGTACGACTACTCGCCCGCGCCGACGATCACCTCGGTCTCGACCTCGGGGGCAGCGAACCTGGCCAGCGAGCAGGGTGGCACGGTGATCACCGTGCACGGCACCGGGCTGAATCCGCTGACCATCAACTGGGCCAACTTCGGCCCGGCGTCGCAGGAGTCCTCCCAGGACACTAACTACGTGTTCATGACCGGGACCGAGCTACAGATCACCGCGCCAAGCCAGCCGCTGACGGCCGGCCCGGCCACGGTTCCGTTCAGCGTCGCCACGCTGGCCGGGACGTCGCCGTCGGTCAACGTCACCTACGCGGGCCTCCCGCAGGTCACCGGGGTGGTGAACACGACCAGCCACACCACGCTGAACGGGACATACGGCGCCCCGGATACCGGCGGTACCCCGATCAAGATCAGCGGCGCGGGCCTGGCCGGCCAGCTCACCGTGGTCGAGTTCACCGACGCCAAGTCGCCGTTCTCGCTCGGCACCCAGTACATGTTCACGGTCCAAGGCTCCACGAGCCTGACCACGCAGACCGTGGGCCAGAACCCGGCGCTGGTCAACGTGCGGCTATGCACGGCCACCGGTTGCAGCAAGGCCGTGCGGGCCGACCGGCTGTATGTCTACCCGCCGGGCAACCCGGACGTGACGACCGTGTCGCCGGCTACTGGCCCGGCCGCTGGCGGGACGAAGGTCACCATCGACGGCAACAACCTTGGCTGCGCGCTCGGGGTGTTCTTCGGCACGACCAAGGCCAAGTCGTTCGCCCAGGTCCCGGCGCTGCTCGACTGCGGCTCGACGATCACCCTGACCGCCACCTCGCCGCCGGGCACGGCCGGAGCGAAGGTGCCGGTCAGCGTCGAGACGGTCGAGAGCTACTTCGCCCACGCCGGCCACGGCACCACGACCGCCAGGTTCACTTATAAGTAACAGAGCGCTTAAGTAACAGAGCTCTGGTGCGCGCGGAGCCAGCACGCGAGTGGCTGCTGGCTCCGCGCGGGTAGGGGCTGGCCTGAGTAGGCCGTTGGCGCTGGAATGAGTAGTCGCTGCTCATGCGCCCGGCCATGGTCGTGACCTAGAACTGTGCTTGGGCGGGCTGGAAGGCGACCCGCTGAGCACGGAGGGAGACACCTATGCCCAACCAGCCGCAGGCGCCGATCCGCAGCCGTTCCCGCGCGATGAGCCGGGCGCTCACGGTCAACCACTCCCGGGCGGTCAACCGGGCGCTCACGGTCAATCACTCCCGCGCCGTGTCAGCCGCGGGGCGTGGCTGACACGGGGCACGCGTGATGCCCGTTCTCGTGCCCGCCGCGCAGGCGGCTGCCGGCGCCCCGGCCATGATCGTGGCCGAGCGCGCCGCGGCTGCGGCGCTCGGCCTGCGGGACCAGGCGCTGGCCGCGCTCGACGACGCAGACCCCCAGGCGGCGCTAGACCTGATCAAGGACGGGCTGGCTGAGCTGACGGGGGCGGGTCTGGGCGGCGGGCCTGACGAGGCCGCGCTGCTGGTCACGCTCGCCGAGATCGAGGAGTCGCTGCGTCGCTTCGGCGACGCGGCCACCACGATCGCGACGGCGATCACGCTGCTCGGCGGTGTGGCCGGGCCGGGCCGCGCAGACAGTGACCTGCTGCTGGTGTGGTGCCAGGCGCAAGAGCGGCAGGCGGGGCTGGAACGGCTGGCCGGGGACTTCGCCGCCGCCGCGTCCCGGCTCATCGCTGTGCTTGAGGTCGCGTCGGCGGCGTTCGGGGAGGCGTCGCCGGCGGTCGTATCGGCGGCGAACGCGCTGGGGGTGGCGTACAAGTACGCCGCCGACTTCGGCGCGGCCGAGGCCGCCTACCAGCGGGCCGTGGCGGCAGCCGATGCCATGGCTGCGGCTGAGGCCGCGGGCGGTAGCGACGGCATGGCGGGTGCCGATCCGCTGGTCCGGGCCGGGTTGCTGCACAACCTGGGCGGCCTGGCCCACTCCAGGGGAGACGCCGAGGCCGGAATCCCGCTCGCCGAGCGGGGCTTGGCGCTGCGCGCCGGCGCGCTCGGTGCGGCCCACCCCGACCTCGCGCAGGACATGAACGCCCTCGGCGCCCTCTACCACCTCGCCGGGCGGTACGCCGACGCCGACGCCGCCTACAGCCGGGCACTGGCGATCTTCGAGGACGCCTACGGACCCGCAGACTTCGAGGTCGCCCAGGCCTGCGCCAACCTCGCGGCCCTGCGCGCCGACCAGGGGCACTTCGAGGAGGCCGAGTCGCTGGGCCGGCGTGCGCTGCGCATCTTCGAAGCCATCCTCGGGCCGGGCCATGCCGAGGTTGGCCTGACCATGCTCAACCTGGCCGTCGTCGTCGGCCAGGGCCGGCCAGGCGAGGGAGCCGCGCTGGC
>JASIBM010000167.1 GCA_030045175.1 Streptosporangiaceae bacterium
GCGAGCAGGTAGGTCGCGACAGCGACCGGGCCGCCCCTCCGTGACCGCAGCGCACCGACGGCCTCCCGCACAGTCGGCTGACCCGCGGCGGCAAAGGCGGCGACGACTCGCGCGCCGAGTGCCTCGGCTAGCAAATCCGCCTGCTTGGTCACCGCGGCGCTGGCCACCGGGTCGGCGGAGCCCGCCGCCGCGAGCACCACGTTGGTGCCGGTCGGCACGCCCGCCTCGGCGAGGCGGGCGCGGAGCGCGAAGGTGAGCAACGGGTCCGGCCCGAGCGGCTCGGTGACCCTGGCGCCGGCCGCGAGGGCGGCTGGCACGATGTCGCTGGTCAGGTGGTGCCCGGTAGACAGCAGCAACGGCACAAGGACTGCGCCCCGGCCGGCCTGGGCCAGCGCGTCGGCCAGGCCAGGCTCGGCGTGCCGCACGAACGCGGTTGCCACGTCGAGCGTCGGCGCGAGCCTGCTGACCTGGCCAGCCAGCGCCGCGATCGCGTTCGCCGCGCTCGGATGAGCGCTCCCGTGTGCCACAGCCAGCAGCGTCGGCCTCACGCCGCCACCAGCTGATCACGCAGCCGGGCCAGCTCGGCGCGCAGCCGGACGACGTCGCCGACCACGACGACGGCGGGTGGCTCGACGCCATGCCTGGCGGCGTCGGCTGCCACCCGCTCAAGCGTGGACGTCAGCACGCGCTGCCTGGGCGTGGTGCCGTCCTGGATCACAGCGACCGGGGTTCGCGCCGGCCGGCCGCGCTTGACCAGCTCGGCGGCGACGCTTTCCAGGTGCGCCACGGCCATCAGCAGGATCAGCGTGCCAGGTCCGTGAGCCAGCGCGTCCCAGTCCGCCATCGCGCCTGGCGCGGTGGGATCGAGGTGCGCGGAGACGACGGCGAAGTCCTGGGTGACGCCGCGATGCGTCACCGGGATTCCCGCGTACGCGGGCACGGCGACCGCGCTTGTCACCCCAGGGACGACCTGGAATGGCACCCCGGCCCGGACGCAGGCGAGGGCCTCCTCGCCGCCGCGGCCGAACACGTAGGGGTCGCCGCCCTTGAGCCGGACGACGAGCTTTCCTGCCCTGGCCCGCTCGACTATGAGGGCGTTGATCTGGTCCTGGCTCAGGTTGTGCGCGTGCGGTGACTTGCCCGCGTCGACCACCTCGACCTCCGGGTCGAGCTGGGAGAGCAGCTCGCGCGGGGCGAGCTTGTCCGCCACCACGACGTCGGCATCGGCGAGCAGCCGCCGGCCGGCCACCGTGATCAGCCCGGGATCGCCTGGCCCGCCGCCCACCAGCGCCACGCTGCCAGCCTGGCCCGCTCGCTTGCGGCGTCGCCGCAGCGGCAGCGAGCCGTCCGCCAGGGCGCCGGCGATCGCCTCCCGTAGCCGGCTAGCCCTGGCCGGGTCGCCACCGGCGGTGACGGCGACGGTGACCTCGCCGTGCCTGGCAACGGCCGGCGTCCAGGCCGACGACGCCGCGGCGTCGTCGGCTCGCGCGCACCAGATTCGCCGCCGCTCTGCCCCGGCCGCCACGGCCGCGTTGACGGCCGGGTCGTCCGTCGCCGCGTGCGCGAGCCAGGCCCCGTCCAGGTCGCCGTCGCGATAGCGACGGCGATGCACCGTCACAGGCAGCTCGTCAAACTCGCCAGCGACATCGGGCGCCACGACCGTGACCCGTGCTCCGGCCTCGACCAGCCCGCGTGTGCGTCGCAGCGCCACCTGGCCGCCGCCGACCACGACGACAGCCCGGCCGTGCAACTCGAGCTCGATCGGATAGCGGCTCATTGTCGCACCCATGATCGCGAAGAGTTTTGGGTCCTATGGCAACCAAAAGTCTTCGCGATCATGAAAGGACACCGGCGAATCGCAGCTGAAAGCTGCGAGCACACGAGGTGCAGTCCCAGTGACCCTCCTGCGCCCCGGCGGGGCGCAGGGCCTCGTCCCCGCAGTAGGGGCAATAGAACGGGACCTGCCGTTCGCCAGCGGGGCCGCCGACGAAGTCGGCGGCCGAGTCAGTGGTCATGCCAACAAGCCCTCGTCGGCGCGGCGAACCCAGGAGGCGAACTCCTCGCCGTCGGCCCGGCCGGCCAGGTAGTTGCGCGCCAGCCGCTCCACGTAGTCGGGCAGCGCGTCGGCGCTGACCTTGAGGCCGCGCAGCTTGCGCCCGAATGACGGATCGGCTCCGAGCGAGCCGCCGAGGTGGACCTGGAACCCTTCCTGGCCGTCGACGATCGACCCCTTGAGGCCGATGTCGGCGAGCTGGAATCTCGCGCACGAGTTGGGGCAGCCGTTCACGTTGATCGTGATCGGCGTGTCGAACCCTGGGAGCCGCCGGTCGAGCTCGGCGTACAGGTCACGGGCCCGCTGCTTGGTCTCCACGATCGCCAGCTTGCAGAACTCCAGGCCGGTGCAGGCCATCGCGCCGCGCCGGAATGGCGATGGGCTAGCCTCCAGGTCGATCGCCTTGAGCTCGGCGACCAACGCGGGGACATTTTGTTCAAAAATATCCAAGATAAGCAATTTCTGCTCGCTTGTCGTGCGCACCCGGCCCGAGCCGTAGGCGTCCGCTAGCTCGGCCACGTGCCAGAGCTGGCTGCCGGAGGTCCGGCCGACGTGCGGGGCTACGCCGACGTAGTAGCGTCCGTCGCGCTGGCGGTGGACGCCGACATGATCGCGGGTGCCCGGCCGCGCCGGCGCCGGCGCGGGACCATCGGGCAGCGCGCCGCCCAGGTACTCCCGCTCGAGCACCTCGCGGAACCGTTCCTCTCCCCAGTCGGCGACCAGGAACTTCAGCCTGGCCCTGGTGCGCAGCCTGCGGTAGCCGTAGTCGCGGAACAAGCTGGTGACGCCCGTCCAGACCGCTGGCACCTGGTCGGGCCGTACGAACGCGCCGAGCCTGCGGGCCAGCATGGGGCTGGTCGAAAGGCCGCCGCCGACCCACAGGTCGAATCCGGGCTCGCCGTCCGGGCCGAGCACGCCGACCAGCGAGATGTCGTTGACCTCGTGCGGCAGGCACCGCGCCGCGCACCCCGAGATCGCGCTCTTGTACTTGCGCGGCAGGTTGGCGAAATCGGGGTTGGCGGCCGCGACCGCCTCGGTGGCGCGCAGCGCGGCCGTCGCGTCGAGCACCTCGGCCGCGTCGATGCCGGCCACCGGGCAGCCAAGGATGTTGCGCGGGACGTCGCCGCAGGCCTCGACGCTGGACAAGCCGGCCTGCTCGAGCCGCTCCCAGATGGCGGGCACGTCTTCGATCGTGATCCAGTGGAACTGAACGTTCTGCCGGTCGGTGATGTCGGCGACGTCGCGGCCGTACTCCTTGGCCACGCTCGCGACCGCCCGGAGCTGGTCGGAGGTGAGCTGGCCGCCGGGGATCCGCACCCGCATCATGAAGTAGGAGTCCTCGATGTCAGCGTCGTCGAGCGTGCCGGTGCGCCCGCCGCCGATCCCGGGTCTGCGCTGGGTGTACAGGCCCCACCAGCGGAACCTCCCGCGCAGGTCGGCCGGGTCGATCGAGCCGAAGCCTTGCCTGGAGTACGTGGAGATGATCCGTTCCCTGACGTTCAGGCCCGGGTCCTCCTGCTTCATCCGCTCGTTGGCGTTGAGCGGCTCGACCTGGCCGAGTGCCCACTGGCCCTGGTCATGCTGGCGAATGGCTGGCATCGCGATGAGGCTCCGTTCTCTTCTGCTCCGAGGGCCGCGGTGCGGCGCGGATTGGTCAGCAGAAGGAACGACAGATCGCGCTTGACACGCGCTGAAGGTCGACGTGGCGTCGGCCGAACAGCAACAGGCCCTGGCAAGCGGCCTGGCGTGTCATCGCGGGCCTCCTGGATCTGGTGGTGCGGGCTGCCTTGGGTGAACCATGACAACGGGCCGGTCATTCCCGGTCACGTGCTCGTGCACACCTGCACCTGGCGGCCGGCGGCGGACTTCGCGTGCGCAAAGGCGCCGGGGGTCTTGCCCGCCCTCAATTGGCTGGCCTTGAATGGGACCGCGGCCATGGCGCCCATGTGGTCCGTGCCTCGTACGGCACGGGTCACGCACTCGGCAGGAACAGGAAATGGGCACGGCTAGCCCGGCCGGGCTGCCCGGCCGGCCAGCGCAGGCCGTGCCAGGCAGCCCAGCGAACTTGTGAGGTCAACAGCGGCTTCCTCGGTCGCCTGCTGGATCCCCGTGCGGGCCGCTGGTCAGCAGCACGCGACGGTATTCGACGCGCTGCAGATGCTGCAGGGGCCGCCCGCCGAGCAGTAGGCCGCGAACGTGACCGTCATGTCCGGTGCCGCGATGTCCGCCTCGGCGAACACGCGTGCCGCGTACAGCGGTCCCGCCGGGCTGTCAGCGTCCGGGCTGCTACGCCACCTGAGGATGACCTCGTCGGCTGTTTCCAGCATTGCCGTGGGCATTGGCACCTCCGATCTTCCTCGCCAGAAATGGATCTTCCGGCGAAATGCCACACCAACTCGCCACAATCGTCACATGGGCCAGAAGGCATCGCAAGGGAGCCAGTGAATTTCGGTCCGATTCGGATATAAAATCCCCTGGGCTGATTAGCAAAATAATCCTTGCCGTATAGGCGACTGAGGCGATCTGGTAAGGGAGAGCTTATTCGGGGGTTACATTTCCTGAGTCCAGAATATGCTGATCCGAGGTATTTGCGCCCTTCTCATCCGGGCCGGCGGGCCGGTCCCGGCTGACGGCCTGATCGGCTGCGGTAACCTGGCGGCCGTGCGGCTCACCGAGTTCTGGCGGCGGATGGATCAGCAGTTCGGCGCGACCTACGCCCAGAGCGTGGCCAGGGACTATGTGCTTGCCGGCCTCGGCGGCCGGACGATCGAGCAGGCGCTCGCCGATGGCGAGGCCGCCAAGGACGTCTGGAGCGCGGTGTGCGCGGAGTTCCAGGTCCCGCAACGACTCCGCTGACATGGGCCTGACGAGCCGCGTTCCCGGCAGCCTTCCCTGTGGGCCCGGCAAGCTGGCCGCCGGCCTGCTCGGCCGCGGCGGCCTGCTCGTCGCCGTCGGTTGATTCGCCTTGGCCGGCGCGTCGGCCCCCATGATCGAACAGTTGTTCGCTAGGGTGGCTTCTGCCGGTAGCTTTTCCCGGTGCCGCAGGCGTCCTGTGGCACCGGCCGGCTACCGGCCGGCTCGGCGTCCGCGCGAATTGTCAGTGGCTGCGCGTAGCGTCGACACTGAATTAGACGACACTGACTGCACGGCACTTAGCAGACGACATGCCCTCGATCACGGGAGTTCACATGGCACCGAACGACAAGGCGGGCGGTAGCAAGGCTGGGGACAAGGAGAAGGCCCTCGAGACCGCCCTCGCCCAGATCGAACGGCAGTTCGGCCGTGGTGCGGTTATGCGGCTCGGCGACGACACCAGAACTCCCGTCGAGGTGATCCCGACCGGCTCGATCGCACTCGACGTCGCGCTCGGCATCGGTGGCTTGCCCCGTGGCCGGATCGTCGAGATATACGGACCTGAGAGCAGCGGCAAAACGAGTCTTGCGTTGCATGCCGTGGCGAACGCGCAGAAGGCGGGCGGGATCGCCGCCTTCATTGACGCCGAGCACGCGCTTGACCCGGAGTACGCCAAGAAGCTCGGCGTCGACACCGACGCGCTGCTCGTCTCGCAGCCGGACACGGGGGAGCAGGCGCTGGAGATCGC
>JASIBM010000168.1 GCA_030045175.1 Streptosporangiaceae bacterium
GGGCCGGCCGCGTTCGGCCACTGACGCCGCACGCTCGCCGCAGGCTCGGCCGGCCCGGCGGACGAGGCCGACCCGGCGTACGCGACAGACAAGCGGTTCGCCGACCCCTCGTGGACGGCCAACCCTGGCTACTTCGTGCTGCGACAGGCGTACCTGGCCACCCGGCAGCTAGCCGACGACCTGCTTGATGCGGGCCAGGGCGACGCGGTGACCGACCAGAAGGCGCGACTCGCCGTGGGCTTCGCGCTCGACGCCCTCGCCCCGACGAACTTCCTGCTGACCAACCCCGCCGCGGTCAAGCGGGCGCTCGAGACCGGCGGCGCGAGCGTCGTCGCCGGCGCGCGCAACCTGCTCGACGACATCGCGCACAACGGCGGGCGACCGCGGCAGGTCGACACGACACCGTTCGAGCTTGGCCGCAACCTCGCCGCCACGCCCGGTCAGGTCGTCTTCCGCAACGAGCTGATGGAGCTCATCCAGTACGCTCCGCAGGGCAAGCGCGTTCGCGCGGTTCCGCTGCTCGCAAGCCCGCCATGGATCAACAAGTACTACGTCATGGACCTGGCCCCTGGCCGCAGTTTCCTCGAGTGGGCGATCAAGCACCAGCGCACTGTGTTCGCTATCTCATATCGCAATCCCGACGCGACGATGAGCGGCATCTCGCTCGAGGACTACCTCATCGAAGGGCCTTCGGCCGCGCTGGACGTGATCGGCGACATCACCGGCTCGCCGACCGTAGACGTCGTCGGGCTGTGCCTGGGCGGCGCGCTGACCGCGATGCTCGCGGCTTACCTCGCCGCGGGCGGCGACGACAGGATCGGCTCCCTCACCTTGCTCAACACGCTGCTCGACTACAGCGAGCCCGGGGTGCTTGGCGCGTTCGCCGATGCGCGGACGATTTCCCGGCTGGAGCGGGACATGGCGCGCACGGGCGTCATGTCCGGTCGCCAGATGTCGGCCACGTTCGACGTGCTGCGGGCGAACGACCTGATCTTCAACTACGTGGTGTCCAACTGGCTGATGGGCCAGCGGCCGCCGGCCTTCGACATACTCGCGTGGAACGCCGACAGCACGCGGCTGCCCGCGGCGATGCACTCCTTCTACCTGCGTTCGCTGTATGAGCGCAATCAGCTTGCCAAGGGGGAGCTTGAGCTCGCCGGACGACTGCTCTCGCTCGGCGACGTCAAGAGCGACGTCTACATCGTCGCGGCGGTGAACGACCACATCGTGCCGTGGGCGTCTTCGTACCGCGCGACTGGGCTGCTCGGCGGCAGCGTGCGGTACGTGCTCTCCAGCGGTGGGCATATAGCTGGGATCGTCAACCCGCCGAGCGCCAAGGCGTGGTATGTGGCGGGCGAGAACGCGCGCGCGGACGCGCCAGCGGACTACCCAGCGGACGCGGCGCAGTGGCGGGCCGGCGCACGGCGCCACCCTGGCTCGTGGTGGGAAGACTGGACGGCCTGGTCCGGGGCGCGGGCCGGGCGCCTGGTGCCGCCTCCGCCGATGGGCAGCGATCGCTTCCCTGCGCTCGGCGAGGCTCCAGGTGAGTACGTTCGCGGCTGACGTCCACACCGTGATCACGGTGGTTTTACCGGGCTGTACGACGACAACCCACCGTGATCATGAGCGCCGGCGACCTGGCGTTTGGCAAACCAGCCGTTTGGTTGGTATAGTTACCAGTACAGGCATCTGCCAGTGCAGGAGCAATCCAGTACAGCAATCCAGTACAGCAATCCAGTAGAGGAGGAGAGAGCGATGAACGACTCTCGTAACATCGGGCAAGAGGTCCAGGGCCAGATCCTGGACACGATCCGCAAGAGCCAGGAGGCCGTCACCGACGCGATCAGGACGTGGGCAGACGCCATCGCCGCCCTGACCCCGTCACTGCCGATCCCCCAGCCGCCATTCGCCGACAAGCTGCCCAAGCCGGACGAGCTCGTGGCGAACGCCTACGACTTCGCTGAGCAGCTTCTGGCCGCGCAGCGCAAGTTCGCCGAGGACGTGCTGGCGGCTACCGCCCCCGTCCTGGCCGCCGCCACCGGGAGCCATGACGCGCCTGGCAAGAAGGGCGGCTCGTCGGCCAAGTGAGCGAGATCTCGTGCGGCGGCCCGGCTACCATGTCGGCTCGCCGCGCGTGAATCTCGGCACCGATGACCCTGCGTATAGGAACCCCATGACCGATCCGTGGACGGCGCAGGCCGAGGCGCTCGGCGCGTTCATTCGCAGCCAGCGCGAGCTCGCCAAGCTGTCGCTGCGCCAGATGGCCGAACTGACCAGCCTGTCCCACCCGTACCTGAGCCAGGTTGAGCGCGGCGTGCACCAGCCGTCGATGCGGGTGCTCAAGCTGATCTCGCAAGCACTCAACCTGTCGGCAGAGACGCTGCTCGTGCAGGCCGGCCTGCTCGACGAGCACGATCAAGCCGGGCCCGACGAGGCGGACCTGACCGAGCAGATCATCTCGCTGATCCACAGCGACCATCGCCTCACGCAAGCTCAGCAAGCGGCGCTGATCGCGGTCTACGAGAGCATGCTCAGAGGCTGACCGTTCGGTGGGGCTTCGGGTCGGCGCGTGCTTGTCGCTTTCTGGCAGGTACGCCAGGTTCGGCAGCCAGGCCGCGCTCGGGCTGCAGGCATGGCGGGCGCTAGATGGCGACGCCGAGCTGGTCGCGGCGGACGACCGGAGCGATCCGGTGGCGCTCGAAGCCGCTCTTGGCCAGGTAGGTGCCGACTGCGACGTGCTGCTCGGCCCTTACTCGACGCACCTGATGAAGGTGGCTGGCCGGGTCGCGGCGCGGGCGGGGTGGCTGGTGTGGAATCACGGCGGCGCCGGCGACGACGCGCAGGCAGCGCGCCCTGGCCACGTCGTGTCGGTCCTGACGCCGGCCAGCCGGTACGCCGAGCCGTTCACCAGGGAACTGGCCAGGCGCGAGCGCGGCAGCACGCTGTGGGTCGTCCATGGCAAGGGCGGCTTCGGCAGGCAGGTCGCGGCCGGCGCGCAGGCGGCGGCCAGGCGGCACGGCATCGAGGTGACGAGCGTGGGTCCGGATGCCTGGCCAGCTGCGGGTGACCCGCCGTCAACGTGGGACTTGTTCAGCGCGGGCGGGTTCGATGAGGACGTTGAGATCGTCAGGCGCGCCCTGGCCATGCGGCGGCCGCCGCGGCTAGCCTGCGCGGTGGCGGCGGGAGTTCGCGAGTTCGGCGTGGCTGCCAGGGAAGTGGCTGGCAGCGAAGTGGCTGGCAGCGAGGTGGCTGGCAGCGAGGTGGCCGGCAGCGAAGTGGCTGGCAGGGAAGTGGCCGTCGGGGGAGCGGCCGTCGGGGGAGCGGACGGCGTCTACGGGGTGGGGCAGTGGTTCCCAGGGGTGGTGCCCGCTGCGGACCCTGGCGCGCCCGATGCGGGTTTCCTTGGTCCGGCTGAGGCTGACTTCCTCGCGGCCTACCTGGCGCTGGCTGGTGCGGTCCCTGACTACCCGGCGGTGCAGGCGGCTGCCTGCGCGGCGCTGGCCGCGCACTGCGCCCGGCAGGCTGGCGGGACGGGAAGGGAGGCGATGTGGCAGGTGGCGTCGAGGCTAGACGCGCGGACGCTCTTCGGCCGCTTCAAGATCGATCCTGCCAGCGGCGTCCAGGTCGGGCACGACGCCGTGCTCGTCCGCTGGGTGGCTGGCGAGCTCGTGCCCGGCTGATCCCAGGCGGCCGTGGCTGAGTCGCTTGATCAGCCAGGCGACCCGGCATTGGCGGCCATGAAGGCGGCGAGGCGAGTGCGCTCGGCCTGGGTGAACTTGGTGGGCTCGCGTCGGCCGGCATCCCAGCGAACCGTGACCACCCGTGCCCGCGCGGCTACTCGCGCGTCACGGCCCTGCTCCGCGCGCCCCGCGCGTCCCGCGCGCCCAGCCTGGCCTGCTCGCGCAGCTTGCCCCGCCTCGGCCGTGGCTGGCGTCGGCGTGGTGAGCAGGAGCGTCTCGCTTGTGGTCAGGCTCGTGGCGCCGATCCGCTCGACCTCGATCAGCGCGGTCACCT
>JASIBM010000169.1 GCA_030045175.1 Streptosporangiaceae bacterium
GCCAGCGCCCGGTCCGCCCGTCCCGCGCTACGCCCGGTGAGCCGTCCGGTGATGACCTGAGCAGGCACGGCCGATGAACGGATCAGAATAACGTCAGCCGTGGATCAGTAACCCCTGGGACGATCATGAAAGGACGGGCGACGACTTTTCTTGGAGCGTATTCGTGGTCGATCCTTTCGAGAATGAGGACGCGAGCTATCTCGTGCTTGTCAACCATGAGGGCCAGCATTCGCTGTGGCCAGAGGCCATCGACGTCCCGTCGGGCTGGCGGGTGGTGTTCGGCGGCGGCCGCAGGCTAGAGTGCCTCGATTACATCGAGGCGAGCTGGACCGACATCAAGCCTGCCAGCCTGTCCGCCCGCGTGGACACCCGATGACCGGCGTCATCGCCAGCACGGAGACGGCGCTGTGCCGGATCTTCGCCGACGTGCTCGGCCTGGAACTGGTACGCCCCGATGATGCCTTCTTCGACGTGGGCGGGGACAGCGTGCTCGCGCTCCAGGTCGTCGCTCGAGCGCGGGAGGCCGGCCTCGCCCTCAGCGTGCGCGATCTGTTCGACCACCAGACCCCCGCAGAGCTGGCGGCCGTGCCGAGTGACCTCGCCGAACCCGCCGCGCCCGTTGCTGCGGGGGGTTCCGGGGAGTCGTCCCCCCGGGCGGATACCGCGGGGGGTTCCGGGGGGTCGCTCCCCCGGACAGATACCGCGCCGCTGCTGACGCTGACGGCTGAGGAACTCGACGAGCTTGCGGACGCCGACATCGATCAGCAAGTCAGCGGTGCGCAAGCCGGATGGGAGGAAGCCGAATGGGAGACGGTCGCGTGATCCCGCTGTCATTCGCGCAGCGAAGGCTGTGGTTCCTTAGCAAGCTGGAAGGTCCCAACGCCACCTATAACATGGCGGGCGCGCTGCGGTTGCATGGACCGCTTGATCAGCAAGCGATGGCTGAGGCTTTAAATGATGTCATAGGGCGGCATGAAACACTGCGGACAGTATTTCCTGACGTCGGCGGAGAGCCTTACCAGCAGGTGCTCGCCATCGAGGACGCGCGCCTGCACCTGGAGATTGCCGAGCGCGAGCCGGCTGACCTGACGGCGGCGATGCGCCAGGCCGCGAACCACGTTTTCGACCTGGCCGCTCCGGTGCCGCCGTTCCGCGCGACGCTCTTCGTCGCCGGCCCGGATGAGCACGCCCTGTTGATCGTGGGACATCACATTTCCTCGGACGGCTGGTCGACGGCTCCGCTGCTGCGTGACATCGGGAACGCCTACAAGGCGCGATCGGCGGGGCGGGCTCCTGACTGGGAGCCGCTGCCCGTCCAGTACGTGGACTACACGTTGTGGCAGGCCGAGCTGCTAGGGCAGGCCAGTGATCCGGACAGCCTGCTGGCGAGTCAGCTCGCGTTCTGGGCCAAGGAACTCGCCGGCGCGCCGCAGTGCCTGCCGCTGCCGACCGACCTTCCCCGCCCCCCGTTCGCCAGCCATCGCGGTGACGCCGTGCCGCTGACGGTGCAGGCGGAGCTGCACGCCCGCATCGCCGCGCTGGCGTGGGAGCACGGGGCGACGTTGTTCATGGTGCTGCATGCCGCGCTGGCCGTGCTGCTAAGCAAGTGGGGCGCCGGGCAGGATATCCCGATCGGCTCGCCGCTGGCCGGGCGCACCGACGAGGCCCTGGACGATCTGGTCGGCTTCTTCGTGAACACCGTGGTCGTGCGCACCGACGTCACCGGGGAGCCGAGCTTCGCCGAGCTGCTTGGCCGGGTGCGCGAGACGGTGCTAGCCGTGCTCGATAACCAGGACGTTCCGTTCGAGATGGTGGTCGAGCACCTCAACCCGGAGCGGTCGCCGGCACGCAATCCGCTGTTCCAGATCATGCTGACGCTGCAGAACGCGCCGCAGGACGCCGAGCTGCTGCCGGGGTTGTCGGCGGAGATGGACTTGGTGCGAACGCCGACCGCCAAGGTCGATCTCTCCTTCAGGGTGAGCGAGGACTTCGGCCCCGATGGCCGGCCTGCCGGGCTGCATGGCGAGGTCGAGTACGCGCTCGACTTGTTCGACCGGGCCAGTGCGCAGGCCCTGGCGGACGGGCTGGTGCGGGTGCTCGATGTGGTGGCGAGGGCGCCTGATGTGCCGGTCAGCCGGCTGGAGGTGCAGGCGGCAGGGGAGCGGCGGATGCTGCTCGAGCTGGGCGCGGGGGCACCGGTGGTGACCAGGCCTGGGTTGGTGCCTGAGCTGCTTGACGGGCTGGCGGCGGCCGTGCCTGAGCTAACGGCACTGGCGTGCGGGCGGGTGGCACTGTCGTTCGGGGAGCTGGCCGAGCGGGTGAACCGGGTGGCGCGGTGGCTGATCGGGGCGGGGGCGGGACCGGAGGATCTGGTGGCGGTGGCGTTGCCGCGGTCGGTGGACTCGGTGGTCGCGTTGCTCGGGGTGCTGGCGGCTGGGGCGGTGTACGTGCCGGTGGATGTGTCGTATCCGGCGGAGCGGGTGCGGTTCATGCTCGCGGACGCTGCGCCGGTGGTGGTGATCACGACGGCGGAACTCGCCGGGGAGCTACCTGTCTCGGGCACGCGAGTGCTGACGCTGGACTCGCCGCAGGCCAGTGCCGAGCTGGCCGGGCTGGCTGGCGAGCCGGTGGCGGCGGATGAGCGGCGTGCGGCGCTGGGGCCGTCGTGCGCGGCGTACCTGATCTACACGTCGGGGTCGACGGGCCGGCCGAAGGGGGTGGTGGTCACGCACGCGGGGCTGGCGGGCCTGGCGGAGTTCCAGTTCGGCGACGTGATCGGGCCTGCGGCGCGGGCGGCTGGCCGACGGATGCGGGCGGGCCTGGTGTCGGGGTTGTCCTTCGACGCGTCCTGGAACATCGCGGCGTGGCTGCTGGCCGGCCATGAGCTGCACGTGCTTGACGACGAGGTGCGGCTGGACGCGCGGGCGCTTGTCGAGTACGTGCGCGAGCACGGGGTCGACGTGCTAGAGGTGACGCCGTCCTACGCGCAGTTGCTGGCTGAGGAGGGCCTGCTGGACGGGCAGCGGCGGCCGTCGGTGCTGATCCTCGGCGGCGAGGCCGTGCCGGCCGGGTTGTGGGGGCGGATCGGCCGCGCGGCGGGGGTGACGGGCTGGAACTTCTACGGGCCGACGGAATGCACGGTGGACTGCGTGGTCGCCCAGGTGGCCGGGGAACGGCCGGTGATCGGCCGGCCGGTGCCTGGCGCGCGGTTGTACGTGCTGGACGAATGGATGCGGCCGGCGCCCGTGGGGGTACCCGGGATGTTGTACGTGGCGGGGAACCTGGTGGCGCGTGGGTACTGGCGGCGCCCGGCGCTGACCGCTCAGCGCTTCGTGGCTGACCCGTTCGGGCCTGGGCGGTCTGGCGCACAGGGCGGGCGGATGTACCGGACCGGTGACGTGGTGCGCTGGACCCGCGATGGCGTGCTTGAGTACCTCGGCCGGGCCGATGACCAGGTGAAGGTGCGCGGGTTCCGGGTCGAGCCCGGCGAGGTGGCCGCGGTGCTTGCCGAGAGCCCCCAGGTGAGCCAGGCGGCGGTGGTGGCGCGCGGCGCCGGCCTGGTCGGGTACCTGGTGCCCGCCGACGGGGCTGCCGATCTGGCGGACCTGCGCGGCCACGCGGCGGGCAGGCTGCCCGGCTACATGGTCCCTTCGGCGTTCGTGACCATGGACGCACTGCCGCTGACCCCCAACGGCAAGCTCGACAGGAACGCCCTGCCCGACCCCGAGTACACGGCGACAAGCCGCATCGCAGGCACCGCGCGAGAGGAAGCCCTCTGTTGCCTGTTCGCCGAGATCCTCGGCCTGGATTCGGTGGGCGTCGATGACAACTTCTTCGCGCTCGGCGGGCACTCGCTGCTGGCCACCCGCCTGGTTGGCCGGATCAGGTCGGCGCTCGGAACGGACTTGTCCGTCCGGATGTTCCTCCAGGCTCCGACCGTGACCGGCGTCGTCGACTCGCTGGCCCAGGACCCCGCGGCGCACGCCAGGATCGACCCGGTGCTGCCGATCCGGACGTCAGGCAAGCAGCCGCCGCTGTTTTGCGTGCATCCGGTGTCCGGGGTGGCGTGGTGTTACGCCGGCCTGCAGCGGCACCTGCCCGCTGGCTTGCCCATCTATGGCCTTCAGCTGGACACGGC
>JASIBM010000170.1 GCA_030045175.1 Streptosporangiaceae bacterium
CCGCGCTCGCAAGGCTCGCGGTGCTGGTCAGGCTCGCACGGCTCGCGGTGCCAGGCCGGCTGGCCGGATGCCCGGCGGGAGTCGCGAGGGCGACAGCGGGGAGGGCGGCGCCGGCGGCCGCCAGCGCGGCGCAGATCGTGACGAGGGGCACAAGTCCTGAATGCGACCGAGAGGTGAGTTTCACGGGCGGGAGCCTATCGGGCCTGGCACCGGGAGTTCAGCCGTATCCGGCAGTCGGACGCGCCCAGAAAACTCAGCGAGAACTCAGGAAAGTCACGGGGAAAACTGGCTGCCGGCACAGCGGCTAGGCCGAGGCTTGCCGTGCCTCGCCGGTAAGGCGAGCACCTCCTAGCAGACGAACGTGAGGTTATCGATGTTGAGACGTCCCATGGCGAGGCTCGCCACCGCGGTCACCGCGGCCGGCGTGGTCACCGCGCTCGGCGCGGCGACCGCCGTCGCGGCGCCAGCGCTCTCGTGGTCAGGCCCGAGCGCTCCGATCCCCGGCGCCTTCACGAACTCATCCCCCGCGATAAGCTCGGTCACCTTCCCCGCCGGGGGCGGCCAGGGCACGATCGTCGCCTGGCGCGGCCGCGGCCGGGCTGGCCACATCTTCTACAAGTACAAGGTGCCGGGCCTCAACGGCGGTCGCTGGTCCACGGTGGGCGACATCCCCGGCGTCACCAGCTCGGCCCCTGCGATCCACTCCTATGTCGACCCGCTCGGCAACGACGCCTTGATCGCGGTCTGGACCGGCCCGTTCGACCACCACATCTTCTACTCGCAGGGCGAGACCCAGTCCAACGGCACGATCAACTGGACCGGCGCCACCGCCCTGCCGCCCTCCGTCGCCTACACCCCGACAGTCACCGGGCCAACCGCCTGGTTCCCGAACAACGCCAACGTTGTGGTCGTGGCCTGGCGCGCACCGTATGACCACGTCAGGTACAGCGTCGGCACCCCAGGGTTCGGCAAGACGGCGCGCAACTTCACCTGGTCGGCCTCGGCCGTGGTACCGAACCCGCCGACCTCGTCGAAGGTGCACTGCGTCGTCGCCCCGTGCACGAGCGCGACGCCGGCCCTCGCCGAGGTGCAGACCTCGGCCAACACCGGCACGATGTACATCTTCTGGAAGGCTCTCGTCGGCGACGCGATCTTCTACAGCACGGCCACGGACGGCCCGAGCACCAACTGGAACCACCTGGCCTGGTCCGACCCGACGCAGGTGCCGGGGGTTGGCGCGGCGACCTCGGATGGTCCGGCGGCCTCGGTGGTCGGCGGCCTCTTCGGCCCGCTCCTGCTGGTCTACAAGGGGCCAGGCGGCCTGCACGTCAGGTTCCAGACCCTGACCGGCACCACCTGGAGCCCGGTCGCGTTCGTCCCGACAACCTCCACAGCCGTCGGCCCTGCCCTGAACGGCGGCACGCTGGCCACGACCACCCCGACCTTGGCCGGCAACATCATCCTGCACTTCTTCAGCTGATCTGAAGGACCGGCCGGAGGCCGGCGCCACACTGGAACGATGAACCGGCTAAGTGCTGCGTACCGGACCCTCGTGCGGGTCGAGGGAATCGTCCAGGGCGTCGGCTTCCGGCCCTTCGCGTATTGCCTCGCGACGGGCCTTGGCCTGGCCGGAATGGTCGGCAACGACGCGGACGGCGTGTTCGCCGAGGTCGAGGGCCCGTCCGAGGCGATCGATGAGTTCGTGACCGCGCTGCGCGAGCAAGCGCCGCCGCTGGCGAGGATCGAGCGGATCACCACGGCGGCGATCGCGCCCACCGGCTCGGCCGGCTTCTCGATCGCGCCGAGCCTGCCGCGGCACGCGGGTCCCCAGGGCCACCACGGCGACCCGGCCGCCACGCACCGTGCCCTCGTCTGCGCCGACGTGGCCACGTGCGCCGACTGCCTGGGCGAGCTCGACGACCCGGCCGACAGGCGATTCGGCTACCCCTTCATCAACTGCACCAACTGCGGGCCGAGGTACACGATCACCCTCGGCGTTCCTTATGACAGGGCGCTGACCACGATGGCGTCGTTCCCGATGTGCCCGCGCTGCACCGCGGAATACCACGACCCGGCCGACCGCCGCTTTCACGCCCAGGCCACGTGCTGCGCCGATTGCGGCCCGCGGCTGTGGCTGGCCGACGCCGCCGACTCGGCCGACTTGGCCGACGCGGCCGGCTCGGCCGGCGCGGCGACCGCCGTTCCTGCCGTGCCAGGCGCCGCGGACGTGATCGACAGCGGGCGGGTGCTCGCGGTGAAGGGGCTTGGCGGCTATCACCTGGCCGTGGACGCGACCAGCCAGTCCGCCACGGCAGCGCTGCGGGAGCGCAAGCATCGCGCGGACAAGCCGTTCGCGATCATGGTGGCCGACCTGGACCAGGCGCTGGCGCTGTGCGAGATCGACGAGCAGGCGCAGAGCCTGCTGACCAGCGCCCGCAGGCCCATCGTCCTGCTGCCCCGGCGGCGGGCGGCCGCTATCGCCCCGGCGGTGGCACCGCGCACGCGACAGCTCGGGGTCATGCTGCCCTACACGGCCACGCACCACCTGCTGCTCCGCGCTGTCGCCCGGCCGCTGGTCCTGACCAGCGCGAACCTCAGCGACGAGCCGATCGCGTACGCCGACGCCGATGCCAGGCTCCGGCTGGCTGGCGTCGCCGACGCCTTCTTGACCCACGACCGCGCGATCGCCACCAGCGCCGAAGACTCGGTGGTGCGCTCGCGTGGCGGCGCTCGCGGCGGTGCCAGCGTGATCAGGCGGGCGCGCGGCTACGCGCCCGAGCCACTGACGCTGCGCCCGCGCCGGCCAGCGCGCCAGGTGTTCGCCAGGCCGGTGCTGGCCTGCGGCGCCGAGCTGAAGGCGACGTTCTGCCTCGGCAAGCAGAACCACGCGTTCATGTCGCCGCACCTCGGAGATCTTGACAACGCCGACGCGAGGCAGGCCTACGCCGAGGGAATCGAGCGCCTTTGCCTGCTGCTCGACGTCCGGCCGGAGGTAATCGCGCACGACCTGCACCCGGACTACGCGTCGACGGCCTACGCACAGGGGCTAGCTGCAGAGGGGCTAGCCGGCCAGGGGCTAGCCGGCCACCGGCCAGGCGAGCTTGCGCTGATCGGCGTGCAGCACCACCACGCGCACATCGCGTCCTGCCTGGCAGACAACGACGCGCACGGCCCCGTCATCGGCGTCGCGTTCGACGGGACCGGGTACGGGACCGACGCCACCATCTGGGGTGGTGAGTTCCTGATCGCCGACCTGGCCTGCTGGCGGCGGGCCGGGCACCTCGAGTGCGTTCCGATGCCGGGCGGGCAGGCCGCGATCAGGCAACCCTGGCGGATGGCCGTCGCCTACCTGGACGCCGCGTTCGGCGCCATCGCGGACGTGCCCGCAGCGGCGGGCGCCGTGCTGCGCAGGAACTCCCGCCACGCCGCGAACGTGGCCGCGATGGCCCGCCGGGGCGTCAGCTCCCCGGCCACGTCAAGCGCGGGACGGCTGTTCGACGCGATCGCAGCGATCGTGGGCGTGCGGGACGTTGCCAGCTACGAGGGCCAGGCGGCGATCGAGCTCGAGCAGGTCGCCGACCCGGCCGAGCGCGGGGCCTACCCGGCCCGGATCGAGCTCACGCGCGGCGAGCCGCGGCGCGAGCCCACGGCAGAGCCGCCGCCGCTCGTGGCCCGCGGCACCGACCTGGTGCGGGCGGTGGCCGACGACCTCGTCGCAGGCGTCGATCTAGCCATCATCTCCGCGCGCTTCCACAACGGGGTCGCCGCCCTGATCACCCGCTCGTGCCAGGCGATACGCGACAGGTCAGGCCTCGGCGCCGTGGCCCTGTCCGGCGGCGTGTTCTCGAACGAGCTGCTGCTCAGCCGGGTCACCGGGCAGCTCGGTGCGGCGGGCTTCACCGTGCTAGCCCACTCCCGGGTGCCGTGCAACGACGGCGGCATCAGCCTCGGCCAGGCCGCCGTCGCCGCCGCCGTCGATTACGGGGACGGCCTTTCCTAAATAAAACGCGAGCCTTTTTTCATTATTAACAAATTCGCGGGAGCGGGTCGCCCACTAGGAGGTCAATGACCCTGGTACCGCCGAACGCGGTCCGCAGCCGCACCATCCCCGCGTGCTCGGTCGTGACCTCCCCGATGATCGCGGCCTGAGCACCAAGCGGGTGCGCGCGCAGGGCATCGACCGCGGCCGCCGCGGCCGCCTTGTCGACGACGACGACCATCGTGCCCTCGCACGCCACGTACAGGGGATCGATGCCGAGCAGCTCGGCCGCGCCGCGCACCTGGTCGCGCACGGGAATGGCGTCCTCGGCGACGACGATGCCCACGTCGGCGGCCGTGGCGATCTCGTTGAGCACGGTCGCCACCCCGCCGCGGGTCGCGTCCCGCATCGCCCGGACCCCGGTTGCCCGCGCGAGGAGGCCGGCCACCAGGCCACCGAGCGGCGCGGTGTCCGAGCTGATGTCCGCCTCGATTTCGAGCTCGCCCCTGGCGAGCATGATCGTGATGCCGTGGTCTCCGATCGGCCCGGACACCACGATCGCGTCGCCCGGCCTGGCGCGGGCCACGCCCAGGTCAAGGCCGGCCGGGATCAGGCCCACCCCCGCCGTATTGACGTAACAGCCGTCCGCCTTGCCCCGCTGCACCACCTTGGTGTCGCCGGTCACCAGCCGCACGCCCGCCGCCAGCGCCGCGTCCCGCATGGACGCGACGATCCTGGTCAGGTCGGCGACGGCGAAGCCCTCTTCGAGTATGAATCCGGCCGACAGGTACAGCGGGGCCGCGCCAGTCATCGCGAGGTCGTTGACGGTCCCGTTAACCGCGAGGTCGCCGATGTTCCCCCCGGGGAAGAACAGCGGGGACACGACGTAACTGTCGGTGCTGAACGCCAGCGTCGAGCCGTCGACAGTCAGCCTGGCCGCGTCCTCGAGCGGCTCGAGCTGCGGATTGCGGAACGCCTCAAGGAACACGGCCTCGATCAGCGACTGGGTCGCCTTCCCCCCGGC
>JASIBM010000001.1 GCA_030045175.1 Streptosporangiaceae bacterium
AGAACGCCGTGGCGCAGATCAACGCGAGGCCGACGGTGGCCCGGTGGCCCTTGCCCCACACCGCGAGCGTCAGCAGCGCTGGCGCGACCATCGCCAGTGGCCAGAACCCAACCGGCGGGAACGCCCCGGCCAGCACCAGCCCGGCCGCGACGGCCGCGACCAGCGACCACAGGCGGGGCAGGCCGCGCGGCTGTTCCTTCCCTGCGGCCCGATCTGCGCGGCCGGCCTGTTCTGTGCCGGCGGCTGCATCTGTGCCTGCCTGGGCGGCTGCACCAGTCAGATCTCGCTGTGTGTCCGTCTGGCCATCGCGCAACGGTTGCTCCGGCGGGTTTGGGTCCACGTGCTCCTCACCAGCGAGGGTAGCCGTAAGCAGGCGGATGGAATAACCCGCGCGCCTGCCGAGTAACTGTAGTTGGGCTAAATGGGAGGTCAGGTGAGCAGACGAGGCTGGGCCATGTTCGCGGCCATGAGCGTGATCTGGGGAATGCCGTACTTGCTCATCAAGATCGCGGTGGGCGGGGTGCCCGTGGCCGTGCTCGTGCTCGCGCGGGTCGCGATCGGCGCCGCGCTGCTGCTGCCGATCGCGATCCGGCGCGGGCAGCTCGGCGCGATCAGGCCCGTGTGGCAGTGGCTCGTGCTGTTCGCGTTCATTGAGATCATCATTCCCTGGTTCCTGCTCGCCGAGGCTGAGCGCACCATCACCAGCTCGCTCACCGGCCTGCTCGTAGCGGCGACGCCGGTCATCGTGGCCGTGATCGGCCTGCTGGTCAGGACCGGTGACCGGCTGAGCGTGGTGCGCTGGACCGGATTGCTCATCGGCCTGGGCGGGGTCGCCTTGCTTGCCGGGCCCAACTTGATCGGCTCCGGCGCGTCGGCGGGCACCGCGAGGTCGGTGGGCGAGGTGCTCGTGGTCGCCGTGTGCTACGCGACCGGGCCCGTCATCGCAAGCAAGAAGCTGGCAAGCGTGCCACCGATCACCATGACCGCGGCGTGCCTGGCCCTCGCCTGCGTGGTCTACGCGCCGCTGGCCGCCGTGGACTGGCCGGCGACGGTGCCTTCGGCCAAGGTCCTGCTCGCGATCGCTGGCCTCGCCGTGGTGTGCACCGCCGTCGCGTTCGGGATCTTCTTCAGCCTGATCGCTGAGGTCGGGCCGGCCAGGGCAACCGTGATCACCTACATCAACCCGGCGATCGCGGTCTCACTCGGGGTAACGGTGCTCGGGGAGCACGTGACCCCGGGCATGCTGGCGGCGTTCGCGACGATCCTGGTCGGCTCCGTGCTCGCGACCAGGCCCGCGCGGCGGCCCGATGCTGCCGTTGCGCGCGAGGCGCAGCCGTCCATAACCGTGGACTCGCGGGCGTCCATATGACGCGGCTGTAGTGCGCCGTTATGCAACTGTTACAGAAGTTAGGCTGACGTTAAGATTCTTGACGCGGTCGATTCCTGCTAGTTTCCGGTCCTGAGATCACCGCTTCCCGGGCCGCCTGCCACGCGTGACCGCTCGGGTCGGTCAAGCGCCGGCGGCCCGTCCGCGAGCCGCCTCCAAGTACGAGGTGAGCATGCGAGGACGGGTGAAGGGTGGCGCGCGAGGCGCGCGAGGCAGGATCCGATCGATTTCCAGGCTGGCCGCCGCGGCCTGCGTGCCTGCGCTGGTGGCTGGCGCGCAGGTGGTCGCGAACGCGGCGCCAGGCCAGTCGGTGGCCGGGGGCTCGGTGCAGGCCCGCGGCTCGGCGTTGCCGCCGCTGACCCCGGCGCTGGCGGCGCAGTTGTCGCGGCACGTGAACAAGCACGTGATCGTGATCATGAGGAGCCAGCCTCGTGCGGCCAGCGTCGGTAGCCGCGCCGCGGTGATGCGCTCGTCGGCGATCGCGGACATCCAGGCTCCTGTGCTGGCCGAGCTGCACCAGGTGCACGCGACGCACATCAAGACCTACAGCCTGGTCGACGCGCTGGCGGCGACGGTGTCGGCGGGCGAGGCGGCCAGGCTGAAGGCGGACCCGGCGGTGGCTAGCGTCGTGCCGGACCTGATGATCCAGGGCGCCCAGCCGACTCAGGCGCCGGCTACGCAGACCCAGGCCGGGAAGGCGGCAAAGCAGGTGCGCCGCACAGGCAAGGCGCTGACCCCGCACGTTATCCCCGGGGCCTGCGGCGCGAACGGCGCGGTCCAGCTAGCTCCCGAGGGGCTCGCGCTGACGCACACAGACTCCCTGGCCCCAGGCGCGAAGACCGCGCGGTCGCTCGGCTTCACCGGCGCCGGGGTCAAGGTGGCCTGGATCGCCGACGGCATCGACCCGAACAACATCAACTTCATCAGGTCCAACGACACTTCGGTGTTCTCCGACTACCAGGACTTCTCCGGTGATGGCCCGGGCCAGCCCACCAGCGGTGATGAGGCGTTCCTCGACGCCAACACGATCGCCGGGCAGGGCATCCACGTGTACAACCTGAGCGGCTTCTCGGCCCAGACCGACCCGTCGGCGTGCAACGTCAGGATCGAGGGCGTGGCGCCGGGCGCGAGCCTGGTGGGCCTGGACGTGTTCGGCGAGAACGAGCTGACCGCGGAGTCGAACTTCCTCGAGGCGATCAACTACGCGGTCGAGACCGACCACGTGAACGTGATCAACGAGTCGTTCGGCTCGAACCCGTTCCCCGACATCACGGCGCTCGACGTGACCAAGCAGTTCAACGACGCCGCGGTGGCGGCCGGCGTGGTGGTGAGCGTGTCCAGCGGCGACTCGGGGTCGACGAACACGATCGGCTCACCGTCGACGGACCCGAACGTGATCTCGGCGGGCGCGTCGACTCAGTTCCAGATGTACGCGCAGACCAACTACGCGGCGGCGCGCTACTTCGCCACCAAGGGCTGGCTGAGCGACAACATCAGCTCGCTGAGCTCGGGCGGCTTCACCGAGACCGGCGGCACGGTCAGCCTGGTCGCGCCAGGTGACCTCAGCGTGGCCTCATGCGACGCGAGCCCGGAGTTTGCTGGCTGCATCAACTTCAAGGGCCAGTCATCCGACATCGAGGAATCGGGCGGCACCAGCGAATCCGCGCCGTTCGTTTCTGGCGCCGCGGCCCTGGTGATCCAGGCGTACCGGCAGACCCACGGCGGGGCCACGCCGTCGCCGGCCCTGGTCAAGCAGATCCTGGTGAGCACGGCGACTGACCTCGGCGCGCCAGCGACCGAGCAGGGCGCCGGGCTGCTGAACACCTATCAGGCGGTCGAGCTCGCCGAGTCGATCCACACGACTGACGGCTCGCCGACACCGGTCGGCGAGACCTTGCTGAAGTCGGCCAACTCGCTCAACGCGGTGGCCACGCCAGGGGCAAAGCAGACCTTCAGCGTGTCGATCACCAACACCGGGGCGGACTCGCAGGTTGTCAGCCTGCACGGCCGGACGTTCGGGCCGGACAGGAACGTGCAGACAGGCAGCGTCAAGCTGAAGGACGCGACCAGCCCGCATTTCGCCAACTACCAGGGCCTGACGAACAACTACGCTAAGTTCACCTTCCACGTCCCGGCTGGGCAGGACCGGCTCGATGCCTCGATCGCCTGGCCCGGCAACCGGTCCTACTGCATCGAGGACTTCTGCGAGCCCGGGCTGAACTCGCGGGTCCGGCTGATCCTCATCGACCCGCGCGGCCGGTTCGCTGCGCACTCGCTGCCGCAGGGGCCAGGCAACTACGGCAACGTGGACGTCATCAAGCCAGTGGCCGGCACCTGGACCGGCGTCATCTTCGGCGACACGAAGGCCAACGGCGGCACCAACGGGACCGTCCCCTGGCGGGTCGCGACCGAGCAGTACGCCCCGTTCGGTTCGGTAACCCCGAGCTCGCTGCATCTGACGCCCGGCCAGACAGGGTCGGTGAAGTTCAGCGTGCGGACGCCGTCTGAGCCAGGGGACGCCGCCGGGTCGCTGGTGATCAGCTCCGGCCTCAGTGGCACCGGGTCGATCCCTGTCACGCTGCGCAGCCTTGTCAACGTGGCGCACGGCGGCGCGTTCAGCGGCGAGCTGACAGGTGGCAACGGCCGGCCGCCCGGCCAGGGCCAGGTGGACTATTACGAGTTCGCCGTCGGCGCGGGCATACACGACATCACAGCGAACGTCACGCTCGCCAATGACCCGCGCGACCCGGTGGGCGCGTACCTGGTCAGCCCGGACGGCAACGCGCTCGGCTACGGCCAGAACAGCCTGAACGGCACCTACGGACGCTCGCTCACCGCCTACACGCTCGACCCGGTTGCTGGCATGTGGACCCTGATCGTGGACTTCGCCGAGCCCATCGTGGGGAACGAGGTTTCCCAGCCGTACACGGGCAACATCAAGTTCGACAACGTGCTCGTCCACGCGACTGGGCTGCCAGACAACCTCAGCACGAACCTGGCGGCTGGCACCCCGGTGACCATCCCCGTGACGATCACCAACGACGGCGCGCAGGCCGAGGACTTCTTCCTCGACCCACGGCTGAGCACGTCAACGACGCTGACCCTGTCGCCGCAGTTCGGGACCAGCGACACCGTGTCGCTGCCGGCGACCACCAACCCGTACTGGCTGGTGCCGCCGCAGACGTCGAGTTTGTCCGTCACCGACAGCTCTACCTTGCCCACCATGTTCGACACCAGCCCCGCCGCTGGCGATCCGGACCTGGCAAGCAGCAGCAGCGGGACAGGCCCGTTGTGCAGCACGTCGCCCTCGGTCACCTACACCCCGTCGGGCGGCACGGTCACCACGGGCGTCTGGGCGGCGCTCCCTGCCGAGTGCGGGCCGTACCCGTCACCGGCCCCGGCAGGGGCGGCCACGATGAACGCGACGGTGACAACCAAGGCGTTCGACTCCACCATCACATCGGACACCGGCGATGCCTGGCTGGCGGTTACCAACCCGTCGGCAACCTTCACGCCGATCATCATCAAGCCAGGCCACACGGCAGTCATCGACGTCACGATCACGCCATCTGGTTCCTCTGGCACGCAGGTGTCCGGCACCATCTACGTCGACGATTTCATCTCCGACGT
>JASIBM010000171.1 GCA_030045175.1 Streptosporangiaceae bacterium
TACCCGGGCGGAACCTTACCCGCCAGGTCACCGTGCCAGGCGGCATGGAACGCGTCGACAACTCCGTCGGACCGCAGGATCCAGTATCCGCCGGCCGGGTCGGCGGCCAGGCCGATCGCGGTCACGCCTGCCGGGAGTCCGCGAGCATCCGAGCCGTACCAGGGCGTGCCGAAGGCGCGCACCGTCGCGACCGCCGCTGAGACCCGGAAGCCGAGCTTGCGCAGCGCGTTGATGGTGGTGAAGGAATACCCGTAGGACCTCAGCGCGGTGATCACGGCGGGAAGCGCCCGCGCGTCCAGGATCGAGTGGTCCACCGTGGCGGCCGGGTGCATGAGCACGATCTCGCCCGGCTGGCGGGCCGCGACGACGCGCTGCACGATCGACCGCACCGTGATGCCGCGCGAGGTGCCCATCCACCCCAGCGTGTCGACAGTCCAGCCAATCGTCGCGTAGCCCAGGGAGTTGACGACCGCGATCGTGTGCGCGTTGTAGTCGCCGAACGGGAAGCGGAACCAGGGCCACGGCCTCGCGCCGGTCACCGACGTGATCTCGGTCTGGGCGCTGAGCACCTGCTCGCGCATGGTCTCGTCGGGGATCCGCGGGAAGTGCGGGTGGTCGAGTGAGAGGTCGCCGATCACGGCGCCGGATGCGACGATCGCCCGCGCCGCGGCGTTGAACCTGTGCACCCACGCCCCGATGAGGAAGAACGTGGCAGGCACGTGGTCGCGGCGCAGCGTCGCCAGCACCCGGGGCAGGCCGCCCAGGTTGGGCGCGCCGATATCGAAGGTCAGCGCGACGACCTTGCGGCGGGTCGGGATGACGGTCAGCCAGCGGCCGGCCAGCTCGGCAGGCACCGCTCCGTGGGAGGCCAGGACCAGGTAGCCACCAGGGCGGCCGGCCGCGGTCGCGAGCACCGCCGCCCCGGCAGGCAGCGCGCCGGTCACGGAGCCGCGGGCGGGCGCGTCGAAGGCGTTCACCACGCCATCGGAGCGCACGATCCAGTAGCCGCCGGTCTTCGTGTCTACGGCCAGGCCGACCGCCTGCACCCCCGGCGGGAGCCGGCCGGCGTCCGAGCCGTGCCAGGGCGTCCCGAACGCGTGCACGCCACCATCGGAGGTCAGTATCAGGTATCCGTTCGCGCGGCCCGCCGCGATGGCGGTCACGCTGGCGCCAGCCGGGACCTTGCCGAGCAGCCCGCCTTGCCACGGGGCATGGAAGTTGTTCACCCCGCCGTTGGACCGCAAGATCCAGTAGCCGCTCGTCGCGGGGTCGACCGCCAGGCCAATCGCGGTAACGCCGGGCCTCAGCTTCGAGGTGGCCGTGGCGTGCCCTCGCGCTGTGCCGCGTACTGCCGCGCCGCGCGCCGCAGCGTGGTGCGTCCCGTCGCCGGCTCCCGCGCAGGACCGGGTTCTTGCGCAGGAGCGAGGTGCTCGCGCGCTGCAGCCGGTGAGTACCAGCGTGCCCAGGAGCGTCGCCGTCACTGCCCGCAGCACGGGGTCGCTGGCCGCGGCCCTGCGCGTCCTTCGCATCGCAATTCCGATCGTTTCGTTCGTCAACGCCGAATCAGCGAACAAGGTGGTTGTTTACAGCGCAGGCCGCCGCCAAACGCCTGGCCACTCGCTCCGCGGGGTGGCGGTGGGCGGCGGCCGGCCGGGCCACCGCTCTTCGCCTGCCGCGCTGGTTAGCTGCCGAGCGCGGTCTCGGGGTCGCGGCCCGACCTGACCAGCGTCAGGATCTCGCCGAGGCCGTCGAGCGACCAGCCGTCCTCGTTCACGTCGACGCTTACCCGTGCGCCCGCCACGTGCAGCGACTCGATCCGCAGCGGCAAGAACCTGGCCGGGATCGCCGGGTCGCACCACAGCTTGCCCGCCGGGACCGAGGGGTCGAAGCGCAGCAACGTCCGCAGCATGTGAAACGGCGCCGCGGAGGCCCACGCCTGCGGCGAGCACGACGTCGGGTAGTGCACAGGCTCGTCGAACTCGTCGCGATCGAAGCCACAGAACAACTCGGGCAGCCGGCCGCCGAAGAACTCGGCGGCCTCGAGTATGCCGGTGCAGGCAAGCTGGGCTTCGCGGACGAAGCCGTATCGCATCAGGCCGGCCGCGCAGATGGCGTTGTCGTGCGGCCAGATCGAGCCGTTGTGGTAGCTCATCGGGTTGTAGGCGGCGCTGGACTTGGCGAGCGTCCTGATCCCGAACCCGGAGAACATGTCCGGCCCGGTCAGGTTGCGCGCGACCGCGGCTGCCTTGCCCGCGTCGACGATCCCGGTCCACAGGCAGTGGCCCATGTTCGAGGCGAGCGAGTCGATCGGCCGCTTGGCGCCGTCCAGGCCAAGCGCGAAGTACCCCTTGTCGGGCAGCCAGAACGCCCGGTTGAACTCATCCTTGAGGCTCTCAGCCTGGTGCGCCCAGTAACCGGCGCCGTCGGCGTCCTGCCGCTCGGCGCAGAAGTGGGACTTGGCCAGGTACGCCGCGTACACGTAGCCCTGCACCTCGGCCAGCGCGATGGGCGGCTCGGGGATCTGGCCGCTGGCGTTGGTGATGCCGTCGAATGAGTCCTTCCAGCCCTGGTTGACCAGGCCGAGCTCGGTGGAGCGGGCGTACTCGACGAAGCCGTCGCCGTCGCGGTCGCCGTAGTTCACGATCCAGTCCAGGGCGCGGTCCGCGTGCGGCAGCAGCTCGTCGATGATCCTGCGCTCGAGCCCCCACCTGCGCAGCTCGCCGAGCAGCATCACGAAAAGCGGCGTGGCGTCGATCGAGCCGTAGTAGACGCTGCTGCCGCCCAGCCAGAGGGACGCCTGCATGCCGAACCGCATCTCGTGCAGGATCTTGCCCGGCTGCTCCTCGGTCGGCGGATCGGCCTTCGTCCCCTGAAGGGCGGCCAGCGTGCGCAGCGTGCCGAGCGCGAGAGACGGGTCGAGCGGCAACACCATCCAGGACGTGAGCAGGGAGTCGCGGCCGAAGATCGTCATGAACCACGGCGCTCCGGCCGCGATCACCGCCCGGTCGGCGTGGTCGGGGTCGAAGACCCGCAGCGACCCGAGGTCCTCTGTGCTCGCGGCGAAGACCGCGGCCAGCCGGGCGTCCGACGCCCGGACCAGGGGGGTCTGCCTGCGCCAGTCGTCCAGCCGTTGCTTGGCCTCGGCCCCGCCTGTCACGCCAGGCCTGCCGGAGCCCGGCCTGCCCCCGCTGGCTTGCGCGTGCGCGGACCTGAACTCGATCAGGTCCCTGCCGTCCAGCGACGGGGTGACGTGCATGGCCGTGCTCCACCGGCCGTGCGCGGGCACGACCGCGTGCCAGCTGAGCTGGCTCGCCGAGACCTCAAGCGGCGAGTCGCCGGGCCTGGCCCCGGTCACGGACGCGCCGCGCACGTGCGAGCCGACCTCGCGGTTCAGCCTGATCGTGTCGTCGTCGACGGTGACGGTCAGGCCGTCGACTCCGTTCACGTCGCCGTGCGCCCGGCCTTCCTTCACCTCGAAGACGTCAGCGAAGTCCCCTGCGACGCCGATCCGCACGGTGACGGGCAGCGGCTCTGAGCTCATGTTGCGAAGCGCTATCTCCTCGTTCATGCCGTCGTTGAGCACCCGGCGCCTGGCCACCAGGAGCGTGCTGTCGAACAGGCCAGGCATCGGCGGCATCCGGCTGAGGAACGTCCGCGCGAACGGCTCGTGGGACTGGGACGAGAGCGGCTGCGGCACCTCGCCGTTGATGGTCAGCTCAAGCCTGCTGATCAGCCTGGTGTCACGCACGAACAGGCCTTGCGCCCCGCCAGGTCGCACGTCGCCCGACGCCTCGCAGATGCAGAACGTGGTGCCCTCGAGCAAGGTGATCAGCCCGGTGGCTGGGCCCGACGTGGCCACTGGCGCACCCTCGTACGTCCAGACCTGGCCCTGGCCCATCCGGCGCCCTCCTGGGAGCATTGCCCCTCCTGGGGAGCACTGCGTACTGAGTGATCGCTACCCGCGCCGTCCCTGCCGCACACCAGCGCCTGCGGATACCCTCGGAGCCGACGGCGTCACGAGGCACCGTCGCCAGGAGGCCAGACGATCCAGATGACGCAGATGACAGGGACGCCAGCGGTGCCGGCGAGCACGGGCGCGCGGACGGCTACCGTCGGCGTGCTCGCCCTGCAGGGCGACGTGGCCGAGCACCTGCGCGCCGTCGAGTCGGCTGGGGCAACGGCCATCCCGGTGCGGCACCCGGCCGAGCTTGACGCGGTCGGTGGCCTGATCATCCCCGGCGGCGAGTCCACCACGATCTGGAAGCTCGCGGCGATCTTCGGCATGACCGGCCCGCTGCGGGAGCGGATCGCCGGCGGCATGCCGGTCTTCGGCTCGTGCGCGGGCCTGATCATGCTGGCCGCCCGGCTGGTGGACAGGGCCAGCGATCAGGAGACGTTCGGCGTGATCGACATGACCGTCAGGCGCAACGCGTTCGGCCGTCAGGGCGAGTCGTTCGAGAGCGACATCGAGATCGCCGGGATCGCCGGGGGCGCGGCGGGACCGCCGTTCCGTGCCGTCTTCATCCGTGCCCCGTGGGTGGAGGAGATCGGCCCCGGCGTGCAGGCCCTGGCTACCGAGCCGCGCACGGGTAGGATCGTCGCTGTCCGTCAGGGTCCGGCCCTGGCCACCGCCTTTCACCCGGAACTGACCGACGACAACCGGTTGCACTCGATCTTCGTTGACATGCTGAGGGACACCTGATGAGCGGCCACTCCAAGTGGGCCACCACGAAGCACAAGAAGGCGGTCGTTGACGCCAGGCGAGGCAAGCTGTTCGCCAAGCTGATCAAGAACATCGAGGTAGCGGCGCGGTCCGGCGGCGCCGACCTGAGCGCCAACCCGACGCTGTACGACGCGGTGCAGAAGGCGAAGCGCAGCTCGGTGCCGAACGACAACATCGACAGGGCGGTGCGCCGTGGCGCCGGCCTTGAGGCGGGCGGGGCCGCGTACGAGTCGGTGACCTACGAGGGCTACGCGCCCGGCGGCGTCGCGGTGCTCGTGGAGTGCCTGACCGACAACAGGAACCGCGCCGCGGCCGAGGTCAGGACCGCGCTGACCCGCAACGGCGGCTCGATGGCCGACGCAGGCTCGGTGGCGTACCTGTTCAGCCGCAAGGGCGTGGTGATCGTGCCGAAGACGCCGCAGATGGGCGAGGACGACGTGCTGATGGCCGTGCTCGACGCGGGCGCGGAAGAGGTCAACGACATCGGCGAGTCCTACGAGGTGGTGAGCGAGGCGACCGACCTGGTGCCGGTGCGGGCCGCGCTGCAGCAGGCCGGGATCGACTACGAGTCGGCGGAGACCCCGTTCTTGCCTTCGGTGGAGGTACCGCTCGACGAGGAGACCGCGAAGAAGGTCTTCAAGCTGATCGACGTGCTCGAGGAGTCCGACGAGGTGCAAGACGTCTACGCGAACTACTCGGTCTCCGACGAGATCATGGAGAAGCTGAGTTGAGCCCGCGGCTGAGCGCGCGGTGACCGGGTCGCTCACGATCCGGCAGGTAACCCCGGACGATGACCCCGAAGCCGAGTTCGACCTGCGGCATCGCGCCTTCGGCCCGGCGACGCGGGATCGCGAGACGATGCTGGCCGAGCAGCACGCGTTCGTCGCTGACGGCGCGCTGATCGGGGCGTGGGACGGCCAGGCGCTCGTCGGGTCGGCGCGGGTGCACGACATGCGCCAGTGGTGGGGCGGCCGCGCGTTGCCGATGGGCGGCGTGGGCGGGGTGAAGGTGGCGCCGGAGGCGCGGGGCCAGGGCGTTGGCCGGGCGCTGATGACCGAGGTGCTCGCCGTCATGTCCAGGCGCGGCTACGCGCTCTCGGCGCTGTACCCGGCGACCGCGCACATCTATCGCTCGCTCGGCTGGGAGATAGCGGGCGGGGGCTACCGGGCGACGATCCCTGGCCGCTCGCTTGGGTCGCTGCTTGCGGCCGACCCGAACCTGGGCGAACCCGCCAGCGCCTCAGTTCGCCCCGAGCCGCGGGGAGATCCGGGGGGTCGTCCCCCCGGGCTAGCACCGCGGGGGGATCCGGGGGGTCGTCCCCCCGGGCTAGCACCGCGGGGGGATCCGGGGGGTCGCCTCCCCGGGATGGCACTGCGCCGGGCCGGCCCGCAGGACGCGGAAGAGGTGATCGCGGTGCTCGGCGCCGTGCACGAGGCCGCGCGGCACTGCGGCCCGTGCACGCGGGACGCGGGGACAGTGCGGCGCTGGATCTCGCGGCCTGACTTCTTCGGTTACCTGGCACCAGACGGCTTCGTCGGCTATGGCTGGCGCGGCGATGGCGCCAGGGAGATGATGGTGCACACCCTGCAGGCGGCGTCGGCGCCCACGGCGCGGGCGCTGTGGGGCATAGTCGCCTCGCACGCGTCGGTGACCGAGGTCGTGCACGTCAACATCGCCCCGCAGGACCCGATCGGCTGGCTGACCCGCGAGGAAGACCTCAGCCTGCGGCTGCGGGGGAACTGGATGCTGCGGGTGATCGACCCGCGCGCGGCGATCGCTGGCCGCGGCTTTCCGGTCGGCGCCCAGATCAGCGTGCCGCTTGAGCTCATCGACCCCGACCTGCCCGCCAATTCGGGCCCGCACACCCTGACGGTCGGCGACGGCCGTGGTTACCTTCTTTCAGGCCTAACAGAGCCCGCGCCCGGGTCGCCCGCTTCAGGGCCGGTAAGGCTCGGGCCGCGCGGTTTCGCCGCGCTGTTCGGCGGTGTGCCGATGACCACGCTGCGGCTGGCCGGGCTGGCGGCCGGCGGCGACGCTCACGCCGACGCCCTGCTGGACGGCGCGTTCGCGGCCCAGCCGTTCATGCTCGACTGGTTCTGAGCGGCGCGCCTAGCTGCCAGAACGCCGTTTCCCCGGTAGTGTCGCACCGAACACTAGTTCGCCATAGACCAGCCCGAAGGCGAGCGGGAAAGATTGCGCGAGCGAGCCGAAGGCGGAGCCGGAGGCGAGAGCGCGCGAGCGAGCCGAAGGGCGCCGGCGCCGCCTGGACTGAGGAGCGTGGTTTTCGCGACGAGGGAAGGCGGCGCCTCAAAAGGCGCCCGGAGGCGAGCGGGAGGAACCCCGTGCGAGTGCTCGGTGTCGATCCCGGCCTTACCCGGTGCGGCCTGGGCGTCGTGCAGGGCGGGCCTGGGGTCGCGCTCACGCTGATCGGGACGACGGTCGTGACGACGCCGGCCGGCACCGATATCGGCGGCAGGCTGCTTGTGCTCGATGAGCGGATCGACGCGTGGCTGCGCGAGTATCGCCCGGACGTGGTGGCGGTCGAGCGCGTGTTCAGCCAGCACAACGTGCGCACGGTGATGGGCACGGCCCAGGCCGGAG
>JASIBM010000172.1 GCA_030045175.1 Streptosporangiaceae bacterium
GGCGTTGCTCACCACCGCCCCCGGGGGGATGTCTCCGCGCACGATCGCATCGCGGATCGCTTCATAGGCCGTGTCGCGCAGCAGTGTGCGCCCAACATGAGGCAACGCCGACACACTGATATGTTAGATGTCAGTGACCGAATCGACAACAGGCGCCCGCGCTGGCCTGCACTTCTGGGATCACGCCGCCCCGGATATCACCCCTCCTATCCAGGCAGCCGGTTCCGTCGGCGCGGACCCTGCCAAAACCTCCCAATGAACCGGCTAAACATCCTAATCCGCAGCGCTGCTTACCATGTTTAGTAGGTTAGTTAGGAGATTACAGACGTCGGTGCCTTCTCGGTCACCGGTCGCACAGCCAGCCAACCACCGGCTACTTGACAGCCGCTCCCAGCTAGGTCGGGCCAGGGGCTCTAGGCTAAAGAACTGGGACGGGGGTGTTGACAGCATCCCCGTCCCGGTCCAACCTACTTCTGCTCGTCACGGTGTTCCCGACGAACGCCCTTGAACGGCTCACCATCGGACTTTACGTCCAGGAACCGGCCGGTCTCGCTATCCCGCTTGGCCCAGCCGACAGGCGTCTCGACCTGCGAACGGTCCCTGACGGCGCCCTTACGGTAGCCCTTGCCTGTGTTCTTTGCCACTCCCTCATCACCTCCCTCCTGTCAGGCACATTGCTAGCTGCAGCCGCTGGTGGAGCCGCAGCCTTCGCAGACGTAGCAGCTCCCAGCTGGGCGCATCTTTGTCCCGCAGGTCAGGCACAGCGGGGCGTCGGCGACCCGGCCCTGCTTCGACTCGATCAGCTCGGTCGAGCTTCGCAGAAAGGAAGGCGAGTCGCCCCCGCGGTCGCGTTCGGCTCGGATGTCTTCCGCAGGCCTCACCGGTGACTTCGGCTGCTCCTCCTTGGGCGCCGACTGCGCCAGCTCCTCGGTGTCGACGTCCTCAGCGACGGTGGCCTGCTCCCCGCCGTCTAGCGCCGCGGTGCGCTCGGCGACCGACAGGATTCCCATGTCCGCTCGCTGCTCGTACGGCAGGTGGTCGAGCGCGAGCCTGCGGAAGATGTAGTCCATCACCGAGCTGACCATCCGGATGTCCGGGTCGTCGGTGACGCCGGCCGGCTCGAACCGCATGTTGGTGAACTTGGCCACGTAGGACTCCAGCGGGATTCCGTACTGCAGGCCCACCGAGATCGCGATGGAGAACGCGTCCATCACGCCGGCCAGCGTCGAGCCCTGCTTGCCGAGCTTGAGGAACACCTCGCCGACGCCGTCGTCCGGATAGGTCGACGCCGTCATGTAGCCCTCGGACCCAGCCACCGAGAACCTGGTCACCGTCGCCGAGCGCTGCCTGGGCAGGCGGCGCCGAACGGGCCGGGCGGCATGCGGCGCGGCCGGGGCGACCGCCGCGGTCGCTGGCCCGGCGGGCTCCGTGACAGACCCGCTCGGCTCGGTGGCCGCGCCCGCGCCGGCCGTTGCGCTCTTCTTCTTGGCGATCGAAAGCGGCTGGCCCACCTTGCAGTTGTCCCGGTAGATCGCCAGCGCCTTGAGCCCGAGCTTCCACCCCTCGAAGTAGATCTTCTCGATATCCTCGACGGTCGCCGACTCGGGCATGTTGACGGTCTTGGACACCGATCCGCTCAATGCGGGCTGGATCGCTGCGAGCATCCGCACGTGCCCCATCGGGCTGATCGAGCGCTCGCCCATCGCGCAGTCGAACACCTCGTAGTGCTCGGGCCGCAGGCCCGGCGCGTCGACCACGTGGCCGTGCTCGGAGATGTACTCGACGATCGCCTCGGCCTGCTCTGGCTGGTAGCCGAGGTTCTTCAGGGCGCGCGGCACGGTCTGGTTGACGATCTGCATAGAACCGCCGCCGACGAGCTTCTTGAACTTGACCAGCGCCAGGTCCGGTTCGACGCCAGTTGTATCACAATCCATCATAAGTCCGATAGTTCCGGTAGGCGCCAGTAGGCTAGCTTGGGCGTTCCTATACCCATTTTTCTCGCCTAGCTTCAGGCACTTTCGCCAGGCCTGGTTGGCCGCGTCGAGCACCGCCCCGTTCTTGCCATCGGGCCTGGCCATCGCCTGGCTGGCCGCCGCGTGCTTGGCCATGACCCGCTTGTGCGCCGTGGCGTTGCGCGCGTAGCCGTCGTACGGGCCGACAACGGCCGCGAGCTCGGCGGAGCGCCGGTACGCGGTGCCGGTCATCAGCGAGGTGATCGCCGCCGCGATCGCACGGCCGCCTTCGGAGTCGTACGCGTGCCCGGTCGCCATCAGCAGCGCGCCTAGGTTGGCGTAGCCGATGCCGAGCTGCCGGAACGCACGGGTCGTCGTGGTGATCTTCTCGGTCGGGAAGTCGGCGAAGCAGATCGAGATGTCCATCGCCGTGATGATCAGCTCGGTGATCCGCTGGAACCTGTCCACGTCGAACGTGTCGTCGTCCCGCAGGAACTTCAGCAGGTTGATGCTCGCCAAATTACACGAAGAGTTATCCAGGTGGACATACTCGGAGCATGGGTTAGATGCCGTTATTCTACCTGATTCTGGGCATGTATGCCAGTCGTTGATCGTGTCGTCGTATTGGATACCAGGGTCCGCGCACTCCCAGGCGGCGGTCGCCATCTGGCGGAACAGATCGCGCGCCCTGACCTTCTTCGCTACCGCACCGGTCTGGCGTTCAAGCAGGTCGAAGTCCGCGTCCGCCTCGACCGCCCGCATGAACTCGTCAGAGACCCGCACCGAATTGTTGGCGTTCTGGTACTGGACGCTGGCGATGTCCTTGCCGCCGAGGTCCATGTCGAAGCCCGCATCGCGCAGGACCCTGATCTTCTCCTCTTCGCGCGCCTTGGTCTCGATGAACTCCTGAACGTCCGGGTGATCGACGTCGAGCACGACCATCTTGGCCGCGCGCCTGGTCGCGCCGCCCGACTTGATCGTCCCGGCCGAGGCGTCCGCGCCGCGCATGAACGAGACCGGACCACTGGCAGTGCCGCCGGAGGCGAGCAGCTCGTGGCTCGACCGGATCTTCGACAGGTTCACGCCGGCCCCCGAGCCGCCCTTGAAGATCAGCCCTTCCTCGCGATACCACTCGAGAATCGACTCCATCGTGTCATCGACAGAAAGGATGAAGCACGCACTTACCTGCTGAAGGGATGAAGTACCCACATTGAACCATACTGGGGAATTAAAGCTAAAAACCTGATGAACAAGGGCATACACGAGCTCGTGCTCGAATATCTGGGCGTCTCCTTCGCTGGCAAAATAGCCGTGCTTGCGGCCAGCCTCGCCATACGTGCCGACGACACGGTCGATGAGTTGCCTGAGGCTCCACTCGCGCTGCGGCGTGCCCACGGCACCGCGGAAGTACTTCGTGGTCACGATGTTCGCCGCGTTGACCGACCAGAAGTCGGGGAACTCGACCCCGTGCTGCTCGAAGTTGACCGAGCCATCCCGCCAGTTCGTCATGACGACGTCGCGGCGCTCCCACGTGACCTCGTCGTAGGGGTGAACCCCCGGGCGGGTGTGGATGCGATTGATCCGCAGGCCCGCGGCCACGCCGCTGCCGTCCTGCGCCGCCGGGCCGCTTGACGTCTCGGTCATGTCGTCCCCCTTCGGAATCACGCTGATTCCCTCACGAGCCGCTCACGGCTCTGCTTCCGATTTATCTGCGTCGACTGCTGGCGCTCAGGTGTAGCCAGAAGCTGGTGCAACCAGGGCGGCGGCGCCCTCGCGCTTCGCCCGCAACGCCGCTATCTCGGCCTCGAAGTCCGCGAGCGACTCAAAGCCGCGGTACACGGAGGCGAACCGCAGGTATGCCACCTCGTCAAGTGCCCGCAGCGGGCCGAGTATGGCCAGGCCCACCTCTTGCGAGGGCACCTCGCCCAGGCCGCGCGACCTGATCACGTCCTCGACCTGCTGGGCCAGGATCGCGAGCTGATCGTCGCTGACGGGCCGCCCCTGGCAGGCGCGCCGGACGCCACGGACGATCTTGTCCCGGTTGAACGGCTCGGTCACCCCGCTGCGCTTGATGACCATCAAGATGACGGTCTCCTGCGTGGTGAACCTCCTGCCACATTCCGGGCACGACCTGCGGCGACGGATCGCGACGCCATCATCGGCCGTCCTGCTGTCAATCACCCGGCTATCGGGATGCCGGCAATACGGGCAATACACGCGATCACCTCCCGCCGACCTGTGTCCCCGGAACCCCGTGCGCTCGGAATGGGACTTGTCCACAACGGCTGATCACAAGTTGTGGACGAACTACAGCCCTGTAACTACTAGATATTGTGGTCCGACACTCGACGATGCGCAAGTCCCTTCCGAGATGTCGCGGCCAGCCAGACCCGTCGCACCAGCTCAGACGGCCTGAACGCGGAACGTGAACAGCGGCTCGCCTGGGCGCGTTGCCGCCGCGGCTGGCCTGCGGTCCAGCCGGTGCACCCCGACCGCGGTCAGCCGGTCGGTCGCCAGGGCGTCGAAGGCCAGCTCGGCAAATCCGCTGGCCGCGAACCACGCCCTGATGCGCGGCGTCAGGTCTGGTGCCCGGCGATGCCTCGTCCAGATGACGGTGGCGCCGTCGGCGCACAGGGCCGGCGCAGCGCCGATGACGCGCGCGATGTCGGCATCGCTGACGTTGCCGAAGATGCCGCACAGCAATAGCACATCCGCGGGCACGGCATCGGCGAAGGCAGCGGGCCTGCTCGCATCGGACTCGCGCACCTCTACCCGGGCCAAGCCAGCGGCGGCCGCGCCCTCGCGAGCGAGTCGCGCGTTGCGCGGATCGAGCTCGATCAGGACGGCTCGCGCGTCATCGCGGCGCGGATGGCCCGCCAGCGCGCCGATCACGTCGCGCCCCTGCCCGGCGCACAGGCTGACCACGCTGATCGGGCCGGCAGGTGCCCGGTCAAGCGCCGCCGCCAGGTGCGACACGACCCGCGCAAGCCTTGCGCTGATCGCTGACGACGGATCGTCATACCCCTCGTGCCAGGCGAACCAGTCCATCATCGCCCCAGCATGGCCGAAGACCTGCGAAGTCACCAGTAACCAGCCGGTATGCATAAGTGGCTGACGCTTGGCTACCCCAGAGCGGTGGATGAGACGCCGTACCGCCGAAGACCAAGCTCTTCCCTGGGCGCCCATAGCTAGCGGTAAGACCGGGTGAATGCCCCATCCGCTGCCCTGCGCAGATAACTGCGCTGTCGTCTGCGCTCCGCCCTGCGATGCATCCCTGTGGATCGCCGCTCGCGACGGCCCGGGCCTACGGGACGTGCCCTACGCGGCGATGGCGCCAGTTCTTGATCGTTTCGCATGGTAGATGAATGGCGCTTGGGTCCGGTTCTTCCGGGTCAATGGCACACTCATCGCGGCATCACCGCTGGAACGAATACGGTGAAAGACATGTTTTCGGTAAAAGCGGGTGCGCTGGGCTGTCTAGACGTCGGCGGAGCGGACCGTCAGCTTCGTCCAGGCCCCCAGGCAGATGCTGTCGCCGTCGCGAAGCGGGGCCGGCCGCCCCGACGCGATGTCGCGGCCGTTGACCTGCGTGCCGTTTGACGATCCGGTGTCCAGCACCGCCCAGGTGCCATCTTGCTGGGCGATCAGCACGGCATGCAGATGCGATATGCCGGGATCGGCGGGAGATCCGCCAAGATCGATCTCCGGTTCAAGCCCGCGGGACACGCTCCGGCGGCCGATCCGCATCTGCGCCCCCGACAGCTCGAACGTGCGCTCGGCGTAGTCACCTGGGAACTCGATGGACGGCTCGTCTGGATCTCGCTCAGCAACTGTGGCGTCGAAGTAGGCGCGGTCGGCAGTGACCACTGCCGTCCACCTCCGCGCGACCTCCAGGCCGGCGGCAGCTGAGTCAGGAGCAGCGGACTCAGAAGCGATGCCGCGCGCGGCGTCAGGGGCCGAACCGTCAGGCGGCGAGCTGGCGGCCGCGAAGTCGTCAGCCGAAGCCGGCAACGCCGGGCCGGCCTCGGCGTCCGGCGGGGGGCCGGCCGTCACTTCGCCGCCCGCACCGCCCTGCGCTGGCTGGCCACCAGGGCTGGGCAGGCTGTCGATGGACGCCAGCACGGTGGGGCTGGGGAGGGTGGGCCTGTCCGGGGAAGCCGCGATGTTCGCGGTCAACGACGGCGCGACGACTGAGTCGGGATCTGGCATGGTCGCGTCTGCCTCAGTGGTGAGGCCAAGAGCCAGCGCGAACTCTCCGACCACCCAGGCGCACGCGTCGGGCGCGAACATCGTAGATCCGGCGAACGACGAGGCAGCCAGCCTTGATGCGGTCGTCGTGTCCATGCCCGCCGAGGTGTGCTCGCGCAACTCGTCGGCGATCTGGTCCTGGGCTGCCGCGACGAGAATCCTGGCGACCCTGGGAGCATCGGGCAGCAGATCCGAGAGCAGGTTAGACAACGCGCTGGGACTCGAGAGCACCTCAGGCCCGTGCTCGGCGACGATGGCGCGCAGCGCCTGCCGAGCCTCGTCGGCGTGCTCAAACGGCATGGCCGCCATTCAGTCCCTCCAGAGCCTCCGGCTCCAACTGTGCTCGAAGTACCAGACGACCGCAACCTCACCAAATGCCAGATGCCTGGATGGTGTCGAAACGATGAGATCTAAGCGTCGGCCCGGTGCGAGGTCACCTGGTGCCCGCACGGCGAACCGCGCAGAAGGCGGCTGCACTATACGTGGCGGTGGACCAGGCGAGCGTACCAACTGAAGCAAACGGGCGGATCAACGGGCGCATGTTCACGCCGAGCCAGCGCCGGCCAAGTCGCGCCCGAGCCACTACCATCCAGCACGGCTCATCCAGGCACGGCTTCATCCAGGCACGGCTCATCAGGCACGGCGGATGTCGTGCCCAGGCTCAGCTACGCGCGCGGAACCCAGAGGGTCTGGCCGACCTGGATGCCGGTGCTTGTCAGTTCGTTGTCGGTGACGATCTCCCCGATAACGACCCGCGGATCGGCCGACGGATCGGCCTGAACGGCGATGCTCCACAGCGTCTGGCCCGGACGCACGACGACCTTGATCATGCCGCTCCCTGGTGACCCGCCGCCAGGCACGCGACTCGATGCCTCGGCCTGACTCGCGACCGCCAGCCAAAGCAGGCCAGCCAGTGCCACGCCAATGGCTACGAGCACGCCCACGACGAAGCGGCCCCGGCTGGTCAGGCGGATCGGCGCGGGCCGCTCCCGCAGCCGGGCTGCGGCAGGCGCGGGCCGGCCGACCCGGCCGACGGCCGAACGGGCGGCGCCGGACCGAAGCGCCGTGATATCTGGCCTGATCCTGGCGTCGAGCTTCGCCTCGGCCGGGCTCGTCATCCCCATCGCTGCCTCCTGCTAGCGAACGACAGTTCGATCGTATCTCTGTTCCATCGGATCAGCGTTCGATCGAACGAAATTACGATCGTGTTCTACACCAGGGGTACGACACTTTCCACAGCGGTCGAACAGATGTTTGATGTGGCTTGGCAAACCCGCTAGCGTCGGCCTTGACAGCAAGCCACCGAGCCGGAGGTCACGATGCACAGCGAGACAGATGACGAAGGAGCCAGCCAGACCTCACCCGGGTCCGGCGAGGACTCGCACGGCTTGGCTCACGATGCCGGCATCGACCGGGCCGGCAGCCCGGCCTTCGACGAGGCCGGTGACAGTCCGGCACGGGGCAAGCCCGGCCGCAAGCCGCGGGGCAGTGTCCCTGCGCCGGTGCCCGACGGTCCTGACCAGCCAGATCCCGACCACGTGCTGACCTGGCGGCAACGCAAGGTGCTCCAGGTGATCCGCGAATCGGTGCAGCGGCGCGGCTATCCGCCTTCGATGCGCGAGATCGGCGAGGCGGTCGGCCTGACCAGCACGTCGAGCGTGTCGTACCAGCTATCGACCTTGCAGAACAAGGGCTACCTGCGCCGCGACGCGGGCCGGCCGCGCACCGTCGAGGTGCGACTGCCAGGTCACCCCGCCGTCCGACCCGAACCTGGTTTCGATGAGGACACGGCGATGGACATCACGTCCCAGGAGGCGGCCTACGTCCCCGTGGTCGGCCGGATCGCCGCAGGCGGGCCGATACTCGCCGAGGAGGCGATTGAGGACATATTCCCGCTCCCCCGCCAGCTAGTTGGCACCGGCACCCTCTTCCTGCTCAAGGTCGTGGGCGATTCGATGATGAACGCCGGCATAGTCGACGGCGACTGGGTCGTCGTCAGGCAGCAGCCAGTCGCGGAAAGCGGCGACATCATCGCCGCGATGATCGAGGGCGAGGCCACAGTCAAGACATTCAAGCGCTCGGCTGGTCACGTCTGGCTGATGCCGCACAACCCCGCCTACACGCCGATCCCAGGCGACGAGGCCGAGATACTCGGCAAGGTCGTGGCGGTGCTGCGCCGGGTATAGAGCCGGGTCTCCACCGGGTCTCCGTCAGGTCTAAAGGGCCCTCGCGGCCGGCGAGCACCCCTCATACTCGGTAGCGATCACCGGACGTTCCGGCCGATCACGCCTCAAAGGGGATTCCATGCGCTTGACAGCCCGTACCGTACGCAGAGCCGCCGTGGCGGCCCTTGCCTGCGCCGCGCTCGCCGTGCCTGCCATCGCCGTAGCCGCGCCGAACACGCCCGCTACCCCGCCTCCCACCACAGCGCCGGTGTGCCAGCCGAGCGGACTTGTGATCTGGCTCAACACGAGCGGTGACGCGGCGGCCGGCACCACCTACTTCAAGCTCAACTTCACGAACCTGTCCGGCCACACTTGCACCCTGGAGGGCTTCCCCTACGTGCTCGGCGTCAGCCTCAGCGGACACCAGATAGGCAAGAGCGCGCTGCTCGACCACACATCCACGCCGCACATCGTCGCGATCGGCAACGGCAAGACCGCGTCGGCGGTCCTCGGCATCGTCGTTACCGGCAACTTCAGCTCGTCGCAATGCCACCCCGTCACCGCGGCCGGCCTCAAGGTCTACGCGCCGACAGGCGTCGCGACCACGCCGAAGGTGGTCCCGTTCCCGTTCGGTGCCTGCTCGAGCACAGGGGTGAGCTACCTGAACGTGCAGCCCCTGAAATAGGCAGCCATCGAAATAGCAGCGACCCGGGCCCGCGCGGCGCACTGGCAAGCGCCGCGCGGGCCGCTTACTCGGGCTCGGGAACTATGTTGACCAGCTTGGGCGCGCGCACGATCACCATCTTCACGCCCCGGCCAGCCAGGACCCTGACGATGCCAGGCGCCGCGAGCGCCAGCTCGCGCAGCTCGTCCTCGCCGATGCCTGGCGGCACCTCCAGCCGGTCACGTACCTTGCCGTTGACCTGAATCACGCACGTGACCTGTTCCTGGACGAGCAGGGCAGGGTCGGCCACCGGCCAGCCGGCCAGGGCCACCGAGGCTGTCCGGCCGAGCAGCTCCCAGCATTCCTCCGCCGTGTACGGCGCGAACAAGGACAGCAGCACCGCCAGCGTCTCCGCCGCCTCCCGCACAGCCGGGTCCGCGGCACCCGGCTTGGTGTCGATCGCCCGGCGGGTGGCGCTGGCCAGCTCCATCAGCCTGGCGACCGCCACGTTCAGCCGCGCCGTCTCGACCAGCCTGGTGACCTCATCAATCGTCTTGTGCGTGACCCTGCGCAGCTCGGCGCTGCCGTCGACGGCGATGCTGCTCGCTCCCCCGCCCTCGCCGCCCCGCAGACCCTCGCCGCCCTCGCCGCCCCGCTCGCCCCACCCGTCTGCGTCGACGCCGGCCTCCCCGACATCGGTGGCGATCCTGATCACCCGGCCGAGGAACTTGACCGACGCCTCGGGCCGCACGTCTGCCCAGTCGATGTCGTCCTCGGGCGGGCTGGCGAACAGCATCGTCAGCCTGATCGCGTCGACGCCGTGCGCCGCGAGCTGTTCACCCAGGTCCACCCCGTTGCCCAGGGACTTGGACATCGCCTTGCCCTGGTTGATCACCTGGCCCTGGTTGACCAGCCGGCGGAACGGCTCGGTGAAGTCGACCATGCCGATGTCGTGCAGGAACTTGGTGAAGAACCGGCTGTAGAGCAGGTGCAAGATCGCGTGCTCGACGCCGCCCACGTACAGGTCGACCGGGCACCAGCGGCGCACCGCGTCCACCTCAAACGGCCCGTGCAGGTATCCGGGTGAGCAGTACCGAAGGAAGTACCAGGACGAGTCGACGAACGTGTCCATCGTGTCGGTGTCCCGCCTGGCGTGCCCTGAGCACTTGGGGCATTGCGTGTTCACCCAGTCGGCGGCACCGGCCAGCGGAGACGTCCCCTTCGGCGCCAGGTCCTGGCCGCGCAGATCGGGCAGCTCCACCGGAAGCTGCTCATCGGGAACCGGCACTTCGCCGCACGAGTCGCAGTACACGATCGGGATCGGCGCCCCCCAGAACCGCTGCCTGGAGACCAGCCAGTCGCGCAGCCGGTAGCTGACGGCCGCGCGGCCGAGGCCCTTGTCCGTCAGGATGGCGGTGATCGCCTCGATCGCCTCGGCCTTGCTCATCCCGTCCAGCGGGCCGGAGTTGACCAGCGTCCCGTCGCCGGGCGTCGCCTGCCCGGTCTGCCCTGGGTCGGGCAGGTCGGTCCGCACGACCACCCGCACTGGCAGGCCGAACGCCTTCGCGAAGTCCAGGTCCCGCTGGTCGTGCGCGGGCACCGCCATGATCGCGCCGGTGCCGTAGTCCGGCAGCACGTAGTCGGCGGCCCAGACCGGTATCCGCTCACCGTTCACCGGGTTGATCGCGTGCGTGCCGAGGAACACGCCGGTCTTGGGCCGGTCCGCGGCCTGCCGCTCGATGTCGGTCAGCTTGCGCACCTGCGCCTGGTACGCGTCAAGTTCCGCGCGGTGCTCAGCCAGGCAGAGCGCCTCGGCCAGCGGGGAGTCGGCGGCTACCACGAAGAATGTCGCCCCGTACAGCGTGTCCGGCCGGGTCGTGAACACGGTCACCGGCTCGGCCCTGCCCTCGATCGCGAACTGCACCTCCGCGCCCTCGCTGCGCCCTATCCAGTTGCGCTGCATCAGCAGCACCCGGTCCGGCCACTGGCCCTCAAGCGGCGTCATGTCGGCCAGCAGCCGGTCGGCGTACTCGGTGATCTTGAAGTACCACTGGGTGAGCACCCGCCGGACTATCTCGGCGCCGCATCGCTCGCACCTGCCGTTAACCACCTGCTCGTTCGCAAGCACGGTCTGATCGACCGGGCACCAGTTGACGTAGCCGTCGCCCCGGTAGGCCAGCCCCCGCTCATATAGGCGCAGGAACAGCCACTGCGTCCACCGGAAGTACTCCGGGTCACACGTATGCAGCCGCCGGGTCCAGTCGAACGACAGCGCGTACCGGCGGAACGAGCTCGCCTGGGTCTCGATGTTCGCGTACGTCCAGTCGGCCGGGTGGGAGTTGCCGCGGATCGCGGCGTTCTCGGCTGGCAGCCCGAAGGCGTCCCAGCCGATCGGGTGCAGCACGTTGTGCCCGCGCTGGAAGTAGTACCGCGCCATCGCGTCAGCCACGGCGTAGGCTTCGGCGTGGCCCATGTGCAGGTCGCCTGACGGGTAAGGGAACATGTCGAGCACGTAGCTGCGCGGCCGGGGATCGGCTGGGTCGTCGCTGGCCAGGAACAAGCTCATGGCGTCCCACCTGGCCAGCCACTTCTCCTGGACCGACCGGGGGTCCCATTTGTCCTGCGTCCCGATATCCACGGCTGTCATTGCTTCCTCGCGATGTACTCCGTCGGGCACTGGCACCCGGTTGACCTGCGGCTCCAAGCCCAGTGCTGCAAACACAGTGCTGCAAGCACAGTGCTGCAACACGTGCCGCAAGCACGGTGCTGCAACACGGTGCTCCAAACAACAAACGCCCCTCGATCCACGAGGGGCGGCCGCGCCAACGACTGAGGACGGTCGGCGCGGCTAACTAAGGAGCAGCATGGAGCGACGCACGGGCCAAGGATATCTCAACTCGGGATGCGATCGCGCCCTCCGGATCACTAGGCGGCACCCCACCCCGTGGCGGGTGCCCGCACGCGGCGCCGACGAGGCAAGCCGTCGCGACGGGACCACGCGGCGCGGCGAGCGGACTCGCTGATGGTAATCAAGTCGTGACGCGCCGTGTAATGATCCTTGACCAACGCCCCGGCCCGCGCAGATAATGGCGAGTCAGTCGGCCCGCGGGCCGCTGCCGCCAAGCGAACGACCTCCGGGTGAACGCTTAGGCAGGCTCGCCCAGCCGGTTAGCGCGACCGATCAGCATTGGCAACGGGGGTTGCCAGCCTGATCGAGGTGATGGCAGGCAATCCATATTCGGGGGAATCATGGATGTTCAATGCTGGCACGCACGCCGTCTTATGGCCGCGAATCGCGAGGCCAGGCCGTGACCGGGGACGGCGCAGGGAGGCAAGACTCGATCACGCCGGCGATCGCTGTCGTCGGCCTGGCCTGCCGGTACCCTGACGCCGACGACCCGGCCGCGCTGCTCGACCTGGCCTGCACCGGCCGACGCGCGTTCCGCCGGATCCCGCCCTGCCGGGTGGACCTCGCCGACTACTACAGCGCCAACCCGGCCACCCCGGACGCGACGTACAGCACCAGGGCTGCGCTGATCGAGGGCTGGCGGTTCGACCGGGCCTCGTTCGGGGTCTCTGCCTCGGACTACCACAGCGCCGATCCCGCCCTCTGGCTCGCGCTCGAGACGGCTTGCCGAGCGCTCGCGGCGGCCGGGCTGAGCGGCGGCACCGGGCTTCCCGCGGACTCCGCGGGCGTGTACATCGGTAACACGCTGACCAGCGACGTCTCGCGGGCGAGCGCGCTGCGGCTTCGCTGGCCATATTCCCGCAGCGTGATGGCCGACGCCATGCACGCAGCCGGGGTTCCCGCCGACCTCGCCCGCCGCACGCTCCAAGTAGCCGCCGCCCGCTACCTCGCTCCGTTCCCACAGGTCACCGCCCAGACCCTCGCGGGAACCTCACCAGGCGGCATCGCCACGGCGATCTGCGGTCATCTCGGCTTTCGCGGCGGTGGTCGCACCGTGGACACCGGGGGCGCCTCATCGCTCGCGGCGGTGGCCTCTGCGTGCCTGGCCCTGTCGTCGGGTGAACTCGACATGGCGGTCGCGGGCGGCGTAGACCTCAACCTCGACCCGCTCGACCTAGTCGGCATGGCCAAGTCGGGCGTCCTGGCCGCCAGTGAGATGCGGGTCTACGACGCGAACCCGACCGGCTTCCTGCCTGGCGAGGGCTGCGGCATGGTGCTGCTGATGCGCGCCAGCGACGCCAAGGCCGCCGGGCTGCCCGTCTATGCGGAGATACTCGGCTGGGGCATCGCCTCGGCCGGCCGCTCGACCGCCGTTGACCAGGTCGGCGCGAACGCGGCCAGCCAGTTGCTCGCGATGCGGCAGGCGTACCGGATGGCGCGCGTCGATCCGATCGACGTCCAGCTCATCGAGGGCAGCGGGACGGGCCTGGCCGGCAGCGACGAGGCCGAGCTTGCCGCGCTGACGGCGCTGCGCTCAGCCAGTCCGCACCACGTCGCGGCGCTCGGCTCGATCTGCGCGAACATCGGCAACACCAGGGCAGCCGCTGGCGCCGCCGGATTGCTCAAGGTGGTTCTCTCACTCGCGAACGGCGTGCTGCCACCGTCCACCGGCATCGTGACGCCGCACCCCATCCTGCGCGGCGGGCACGCCGCGCTCTGGTTGCCGACGGCACCGCAAGCGTGGCCGGATGGCGTCAGGCACGCCGCGGTCGGCGCGCTCGGCGCCGACGGGTTCAATGTGCACCTCGTGCTGCGCGGTCCGGGCGGCCAGCCAGCCGCGGGCAACGCGGGCAAGCTGTCAAGCCCGCGCCAGCGACGCGGCCGACTGCGCGAC
>JASIBM010000028.1 GCA_030045175.1 Streptosporangiaceae bacterium
TGAGACCTGCCCGCACTACCTGACCCTGGCGGCAGAACAGGTCGGCCCCGGCCAGACCCAGTTCAAGTGCTGCCCGCCGATCAGGGACCGGGCCAACTCCGAGTCGCTGTGGGAGGCGCTGGCGGCCGGCGTGATCGGGTGCGTGGTCTCTGACCACTCACCATGCCCGCCCGAGCTGAAAGGGCTCGGGCCGGCGGCGCCAGCCTCGCTCGCCAGCGGCGACTTCGGCGCGGCGTGGGGCGGCATCTCGTCGGTGCAACTCGGCCTGCCCGTGATCTGGACCCGCGCGCGGGCGCGCGGGCATGACCTGGCCGACGTGGCCCGCTGGATGGCGTCGGGCCCGGCCGACCTGGTCGGCCTTGCCCGCAAGGGCGCGATCGAGGTGGGACGAGACGCGGACCTGGTCGCGTTCGCGCCCGACGAGACCTTCGTGGTCACACCCGATCAACTGCTGACCAGGCACCGACTGACGCCGTACACGGGCCAGGAGCTGCACGGCGTAGTGCGTCGGGCCTGGCTACGCGGAGCCTCCGTGACACCAGGCCAGCCCGCAGGCCAGCTAATCGTCCGGCAGGACAACGTGGGGTCCTTACTGTTGCCATCACGGCAGGAAGGGCCCCACGTTGCTGTAGGGCCGGGAGTCTGCGATGTGAACGGAGGTCGCAAGTGACCGAGCCTGAGCCCGAATGGCGTCTTTTGCCCGATCTGGCGTCGCGCGCGCTTGGCGGCAGCGTCGTCTGGGCCAACGACGAGTTCTTCGCCGAGAAGGAGAACCTGATCAAGCCGGAGCCCGCGACGTTCGGGGCTGGCGACTTCGGTCACAAGGGCAAGGTCTACGACGGCTGGGAGACCAGGCGCCGCCGCGAAGCCGGCCACGACTTCGCGATCGTGCGCCTCGGCTGCCCTGGCATCGTGCGCGGCGTCGTCGTCGACACGGCGTTCTTCCGTGGCAACTACCCGCCAGAGATCTCGGTCGAGGCGGCGTGCGCCGACGGCTATCCCTCGCCTGCCGAGCTGGCCGGCCAGCGCTGGCACCCGCTGGTACCCAGGTCAGCGGCCAGCGGCGACAGCGCCAACGCCTACGCGGTGACCGACGGGCATCGGTGGACCCACGTCCGGCTGTCGATCTATCCGGACGGCGGCGTCGCCAGGCTGCGGGTGCACGGCGAGGTCGTGCCAGATCCGGCGTTCCTGACGGGCACCGTCGACCTGGCCGCCCAGGAGAACGGCGGCGTGGTGCTCGCGTGCTCCGATGAGTTCTACTCCGCACCGGCCCACCTGATCATGCCTGGCCGGGCGCGGGTGATGAGCGACGGCTGGGAGAACGCCAGGCGCCGAGGCCCGGGCAACGACTACGTGATCATCGGCCTGGCCGCAGCCGGCCACCTCCGCCAGGTCGAGATCGACACCTCCTACTTCGTGGGCAACGCCCCCGGGTGGATCACCCTCTCCGCCGCGACCACCCGGCAGATCGGCGCGCAGTCCGACTGGCGCGAGGTCCTGCCACGCACCCGCGTCCAACCCGACACCAGACACCGCTTCCTGATCAGCGACCCGCTTCCCGTCGCGCAGATTCGCCTGGACGTCATCCCCGACGGCGGCCTAGCCAGGCTCCGTGCCCACGGCGAGCTAACCCAAGAGGCGCTGGCCCTAGTGCTCCAGCGCTGGCTCGACACCACGCCCCCGCAGTAGCGCACGGCGGACAGACGGCGTCGCGATGTACGTGCATAATAACGCAAAGCGGGCACGATTATGGATCGAGGGCCGGTACCGAGCGAGGAGACGACAGTGGCGCGAGCGGGCTACGACTTCATCATCATCGGCGGCGGCTCGGCGGGCTGCGCGCTGGCGAACCGGCTGTCGGCAGACCGCTCGATCAAGGTGCTCGTGCTCGAGGCGGGCCGGCCAGACTACCGCTGGGACGTGTTCATCCACATGCCAGCCGCGCTGACCTTCCCGATTGGCAGCCGCTTCTATGACTGGCGCTATGAGTCCGAGCCAGAGCCGCACATGAACGGCCGCAGGATCTACCACGCCCGCGGCAAGGTGCTCGGCGGGTCGAGCAGCATCAACGGGATGATCTTCCAGCGCGGCAACCCGATGGACTACGAGCGCTGGGCGGCCGATCCCGGCATGGCCGGCTGGGACTACGCGCACTGCCTGCCGTACTTCAAGCGCATGGAGACTCACCTGGCCAGCAAGGACAGCGCGGAAGAAGACATCTATCGCGGCACCGGTGGCCCGCTCGTCCTGGAGCGGGGACCGGCCACGAACCCCCTGTTCTCGGCCTTCTTCGAGGCGGCGGCGCAAGCGGGATATCACCTGACGGCCGACGTCAACGGGTACAGGCAAGAGGGCTTCGCCGCGTTCGACCGGACCATCCACCGGGGCAGGCGCCTTTCCGCCGCCAGGGCGTACCTGCACCCGGTGAGCCACCGGCCCAATCTGACCGTGCGCTGCCGCGCGTTCGTCACGAGGATCGTCTTTGACGGCGACCGGGCCGTCGGCGTCGAGTATCGCCAGCGCGGCCAGCTCGCCACCGAGCGGGCGGGCCAGGTCATCGCGTGCGGCGGGTCGATCAACTCACCGCAGCTTCTCCAGCTTTCCGGCGTCGGCCCGGCCGGCCTGCTCCGCGAGCACGACATCGACGTCGTCGCCGACCTGCCAGGCGTGGGGGAGAACCTGCAAGATCACCTCGAGGTCTACGTCCAGTACTCGTGCACCCAGCCGGTCTCGATGGCCCCGGCGCTCAAGTGGCGCAACCGCCCGCTGATCGGGGCCAAGTGGCTCTTCGGCCGGACCGGCCCTGGTGCCACCAATCACTTCGAGGGCGGCGGGTTCGCCAGGTCGAACGAGGACGTGGCCTACCCGAACCTGATGTTCCACTTCCTGCCGATCGCGATCAGGTACGACGGCACGTCCCCGGCCGGCGGCCACGGCTACCAGGTCCACATCGGCCCGATGTACTCCGACGCCCGCGGCTCGGTCCGGATCGTGTCGGCCGACCCGGCCACGCATCCGGCGCTGCGGTTCAACTACCTGTCCACCGATCAGGACCGCCGCGAGTGGGTCGAGGCGATCGCGGTAGCCAGGGCCATCTTGAACCAGCCCGCGCTCGCGCCCTACAACGGCGGCGAGATCTCGCCTGGGCCGGGCGTCCGGACAGACGAGGAGGTGCTCGACTGGGTGCGGCGCGACGCCGAGACGGCGCTGCACCCGTCTTGCACCTGCGCGATGGGCACCGGTGAGATGTCCGTTGTCGACCCGGCCACCATGGCGGTGCACGGCGTCACCGGCCTGCGCGTCGTGGACGCCTCGGTCATGCCCTACGTCACCAACGGCAACATCTACGCCCCGGTCATGATGATCGCGGAAAAGGCCGCCGACCTGATCCTGGGCAACCAGCCGCTGCCGCCCGCCGAGGTGAACTTCTACCGGCACCGAGGCTCGCTTCACTAATATGTCCGGCATGCCGCTTTCGCGCGCGAGCGCAGTAGTCGCGATCGCCTCGGCCCTGGTGGTCGCCTTCGTCACCGTCCAGCGACACGTCGAGGCAGACTCGGTCAGTTCGCGCTCACCGGCGGTGACCTACTACCTGAGCCCGACCGGGAACAACGCGGCTAGCGGGACATCGCCGCAGGCAGCGTGGCGGACCCTGGCCAGGGCGTCGGCGGCGGTGCTCCGGCCGGGCGACCGGCTGCTGCTCCAGGGGCGCCAGCGATTCTCCGGGCAGCTCACGATCGGCCGGGCCGACGGCGGGAGCGCGACCAGGCCCGTGCTGATCGGCAGCTATGGCGCCGGGCGCGCGACGATCACCTCGGCACGCAACGGGATCTTGGTCGACGACGCCGCCGGGGTGGAGATCTCCGGGCTCGTGATCGCGGGCCGCCGGGCGATGCGGCCCGCCACTGCGGGCATCCAGCTCTACAGTGACCTGGCCGGTTACCGGGCAGGCCACATAGCGATAACGCGCGTAAGCGTAAGCGGGTTCGGCACCGGAATCTCCATCGGCGCGCTGGCGGACAACGCGGGCTTCCGCGACGTCTCGATCTCCAGCGCGAGCCTGCACGGCAACCTCGACGCCGGGCTCGCCAGCTACGGCCCGGCGTTCAACCCCGCGGCGCCCGGATACGCGAACGAGGACATCCGCGTCACGCGCGTGCAGGCGTTCGGCAACCTCGGGGATCCGCGAGACACCGCGGCCAACTCCGGCAACGGAATCGTGCTCGGCAGCGTCAGGAACGCCACGGTGACCTGGTCCTCGGCGCATGACAACGGAGGCCGCGGCGGGGCGAAGCGCGAGGGCCCGGAGGCCATCTGGGCCTACGACTCCACCGGAGTCGTGATCGCCCATGACGTCGCCTACGACAACCACTCGCGCAGCGCGGCCGACGGAGGGGGCTTCGGGCTCGATCTGAGTACCTCTGACTCGATCCTCGAGTACGACCTTTCCTATGACAACCACGGCTCTGGCTTCCTCGTCTTCGGCACGCCCAAGTACCAGCAGTCTGGGAACGTCGTGCGGTTCGACATCAGCTACGGTGACGCCCGCGGATCAGGGCCGGTCGGCGGGATCACCGTGGGCGGCACGGTGGGATCGGCCGTCTATCAGAACACGGTCGTGATGACCCGGGCGAGCACAGGGCCGGCGCTGCGGATCGCCGGCCAGCCACAGGCGGTCAGGGTGCTCAACAACATCTTCGCCGCCTCGCCCGGCGGGGTCCTGGCACGGGCCGTGCACTCCTATGACAGGTCCGATGTCCTGCTCGCGGGGAACGACTACGCGGCCCGGTCAGGACGCTGGAGCCTGCTCTGGGGGCAGACGGCCTACGGTTCGCTCCTGACGTGGCGAGCGGCGACGGGCGAGGAGCTCCTCGGCAGTAGCCGCACGGGACTCACGCTGGCCCCGCGGTTCGCCGGGCCCGCGGCTGGCTCGGCACGTGGCGGGGCCGGCTTCATGCTCGTCGCCCGGTCGCGGCTGCGCCGCGCCGGGCTCGACCTCTCGCGCTTGTTCGGCCTGCGGCCAGGCCGGGTGGACTTCGGCGGCGGGCGGTACTCGGTTACCACGCCAAGCATCGGCGCCTGGTAGCCGCCCCTAAGCGCAGTTCAGGGGCTCGATGAGCTCGCCCGGCTGCGAGCGAAACCAGTCGACGGTCCTGCGGATGCCCTCGCGCACCCCGATCTCGGGCTCCCAGCTAAGCCGCTCAAGAGCCCGGTCGATGACCGGGCGCCGGCGTGCCGGATCGTCGACGGGCAGCGGCAGGTACTCGATGGCCGACGCGGAACCTGTGACCTCCAGGATCAGCTCGGCGAGCGAGCCCACCGCGTACTCCTCGGTGTTGCCGAGGTTGATCGGCCCTGGCTCGGTCGAGTCGATCATGGCGATGATGCCCCGCACCAGATCGTCCACGTAGCACAGGCTTCTGGTCTGGCTGCCGTCACCGTAGACGGTCAGCGGGCGTCCGGTCAGCGCCTGGCCGATGAAGTTGGTCACGATCCGCCCGTCGCCGATGCTCATCCGCGGCCCGTAGGTGTTGAAGATCCTGACGATTCCGGTATCGACCTCAAGGGTGGTGCGGTGAGCAGAGGTCAGCGCCTCGGCGAACCGCTTGGCCTCGTCGTAGACGCTGCGCGGGCCGATCGGGTTGACGTGGCCCCAGTAGTCTTCTGGCTGCGGGTGCACGTGCGGGTCACCGTAGACCTCGCTGGTGGACGCGAGCACGAAGCGCGCCTGGTGCCGGTGCGCGAAGCGCAGCGCGTTCTCCGTCCCGCTGCTGCCCACGGCCAGGGTCTGCAGCGGCCGGCGCAGGTACTGGGGCGGCGAGGCCGGGCTGGCCAGATGGGCCACGGCAGCGAACGGCCCCGGAAGGTCGAGGTCGCGCGTGATGTCCGCCTCGACGAACTCGAAGGCCGTCTCGCCTTGTAGCCGCGCGATGTTGCCGGTGCGGCCGGTGGACAGGTCGTCGACGCATACCACGGCGTCGCCGCGGGCCACCAGGGCGTCGCACAGGTGCGAGCCAAGGAAGCCAGCACCCCCGGTCACCAGGATCCTCATGTCATCCTCCCTCAATCGGTTCTCATTCGGAGCCGCGGTCGCGCTCACTACCGCCGAGCCCGCGCGGGAACATCTGCTCGAATCGCCAGGCGTCACGCAGGATTGACCGGACGTCGTGGCTGGCGTGCCAGCCCCAGGCTCGCCGCGCCAGGCCGGCGTCGGCGACCAGCCTCGCGACGTCGCCAGGCCTGCGGTCCGTGATCACGTAGGGAATGTCGGCGCCGCAGGCTTCCTCGCACGCGCGGACGAGCTCGAGCACCGACAGGCCGGTGCCCGTGCCGAGGTTCAGCACGCGCATCCCAGGTGCGTCTTCGAGGTGCTCGAGCGCGAGCCTGTGCGCCCGCGCCACGTCCATGACGTGCAGGTAGTCCCTGATGGCCGTGCCGTCTGGGGTGTCGTAGTCGGCGCCGAAGACCGTCAGCTTGCCGAGCTGGCCCGCGGCCACCTTCATCAGGACCGGGACCACGTTGCTCGGCGCGCCCCTCGGCGACTCGCCGAGCAGCCCGCTCGGGTGCGCGCCGGCTGGGTTGAAATAGCGCAGGCTGAGGGCACGCAAGCCGGTCAGGGCGCAGGCGGATTCGATCACCTGCTCACAGATCAGCTTGGAGCGAGCGTAGGGGTTGACCGGTGCCGTGGGGTCGTCCTCGGTGATCGGCCGCCGGTACTGATCGCCGTAGACCGAGCATGAGGACGAGAACACCAGGCGGCCGACCTGGTGCGCGGCCATGGCCCGCAGCAGGCTGATCGTGCCGCCGATGTTCACGTCGTAGTACTCGAGCGGAATCGACATCGACTCGCCGACGTGCTTCCTGGCCGCGAAGTGGATCACGGCGCTGATGTCGTGGGAGCCGAGCACCTCGTCCAGGCCGTGAGCATCGCGCAGGTCCACCGCGTGCGCTGGCACGGCGCGCCCTGTGACGCGGCGGACCGCGTCGAGAGCGCGCGGGAAGCTGTTGGAGAAGTCGTCGGCGACGACGACGTCGTGGCCGTGATCGAGCAACTCGACGCAGGCATGGCTACCGATGAAGCCTGCCCCCCCGGTGACCAGAATGGACATGAAGCGGTTCCTCCCCCTTGATGCGTCCGCTTGCCCTGGCGGATGCTCACCAGCCGAGCGTCTTGATCGCGTACGTCGGATAGAGCGCGGCGGCCGTGCCTGCGAGCGCCAGCGAGCACGACGCGAGCATCAGCGGTGCGCGCGCTGTCGCCCGGATGGCCTGCATGAACGTCGCATGGGCACTGGCCGCGGCCTCACGGACGTGCAGGAGCGGGATCAAGGTCGCGACGATCGCGTAGGTGACGCCTGCCAGGGTGCTGAGGAACACGTATCCGACGGCAGCGGTGCCGGCGTGCTCGGCGAAGATCGCGGCGGCGGCGGACAGCCCGCTGATCGCGGCGAAGGGCACGACGAGCCTGGCGGGCAGCGGCTCGAGCCCTGCCGCGGATTTGGGCGTCACTTTGAACGACACGGGCTTGCGTCGCACGATCTCCAGGACGGCCGCGAGGATGCCGAGGCCGACAAAGGGCCACCGGGTCAGGCTGTACAGCCAGTTTTCCCAGCTGATCAGTGGCGCGCGGGGCGGTCGCAGCAGGCCGCGGCGCCGCAGCAGCGCGACGATCGCGATCAGGCACAGTGAGATGGCCCACACGTGCGCCACGAACGCGAAGTAGTTGACGTTGATCCAGGGCAGGCCGGTCACCGCGGCGACCGGCGCAAGCGCCAGCCCCGCGGCCGTGGCGCCGGTCAGCAGGAAGTAGTAAGACAGCGCCCAGGCGAAGCGGAACCGCAGTCGCCACCGCAGGTGGCGAGCGTTGCGGGGGACGAGCCAGAGCAGGATCGTCGCCAGGCTCCGCGCCCACTGGAATTCCTGGACGGTCATCGCCGCGAACGTGTTGGGCCCGTCTCCGTGCGCCTCGGCGTCAATGGCGAACGCGCCCAGCCAGCCGGCCGCGTTCAGCAGGAACGTGGTCGAGAAGTCCTCGGCCAGGTCGGGTCCTATGCCGCCGATCTGGCGCAGCGCCTGCGTCCTGACCGCGTAGTGCGAGCCGATGCAAAGCGGGCCGTAGCCGCTGTGCCCGAGCTGGAACGGCCCGTGGAAGGTGGCCTCCTTGTGCAGCCGTCCCCTGGCCGCCCAGGACAGCGCGGCGTTGGCGTCGCACACGCTTGGCGCGGCGACGTAGCCGATGGCCGGATCGGAGAACGGGCGCACCATGTTCGCCAGGTAGCCGGGAGCCGGGACGTGGTCGCAGTCAAGCTGGACCACGACGTCATAGCAGCGGTAGCCCCAGCGGTCGTAGAAGTACGCGAGGTTGCCTTCCTTGCACCTGGTGCGCCGCGGCCACCGGTCCCTGTGATAATCCGGCTGGGACGACCTGGTGCACACGCCGACGTTGCGGGCGACGCACCAGTTGATCATCTCCCGGGTGGGCTGCTCGGAGCAGAGCCAGGTCTCGTACGGCAGCGGATAGTCCTGGGCAAGCATCGCCTCCAGCGTCGCCTCGACCACCGGCCACGGCTCAGAGGGCGCGTGCGCCACGACGAAGGCGGTGCGCAGCGCCGGCACCGCGATCTCGGGGTTCACCTTCCTGAGGTGGTTGGCGCTGACCACGAAGAAGCCAGGAAACCCGATCAGATAGGCGAGCACGGCCGAGTTGACCACCAGCCCGAGCATGCCTTCCCGGTGAGCGGGCTCAACCCACCACATCCAGAACACGGCCACGCAGGCAAGCCAGATGCCCGAGATGATCACGATCGCCGCCTGGTCACGCCGGCTTAGCGCGTCGACGTGAGTGCTTGCCCGCAGGATGCGGCGCGGGGTGGTCCTTCGCGCGAGGGTCGGACCACGCCCGGAGTAGCGAGCGACCGAGCCGTCAGAGAGCGAGGTGAGCTCGAGTCCCAGGTACCTTGCCTCATTCCGGTCCGGCGCGGCCGTGCTGGTCACCAGGTGATGCCGGCCGGCCAGCATCACCACGGTGGGTGGCTCGGCCTGGTCGGGCTGCTCAGAGTCGCTCGTAAGCTCAGTTACCACAACTCGCACAGCTTAGGTTGTTAGGGTACTTTTTTCCCGTAAATCAGCAGATCAGCAGATCAGCAGATAACCGCTCTTAGCTGGCATCGATATTGCCCAGACGACATCCGGTCGCAGTCCGGGCGAGAGTGAGCCCTGGCGTGCCCGGCCCGCTCAGATCAGCCGGGGACGACGAGGACCTTGCCGACGGCGCCGGCCTGGACCGCGTCCTGCGCGGCGACGATGTCATCGAGCCCGAACACCTTGACAGGCAGCTCGGACAGCGCACCGTCGGCAAGGGCGGTGGTGATGTCGCGTGCCGCCTGGTCGAGCACCTCGGGGGGCACCGAGTACAGCAGCAAGAACCGCAGCACCGCGCCCGCGTTCATGCACGCCCGCACCGGCAGCACGGGGTCGGCCGGCTCGGCCGCGTACGTCACGATCTGGCTGTCAGGACCGGTGACCGCCAGGTCGAGCGCCAGGTTCGCGCCGAGCGCGACCTCGATCACCCGGTCGATGGTCCCGAACGCGCGGATCTGGTCGGCGGCGCCTGGCTGGGTGTAGTTCACCACCAGGTCCGCCCCCGCCTTGGCGGCTAGCTCGGCCTTGGCCGGCCCGCTCACGGTGGTGACCACGCGCGCGCCGGAGAACTTGGCCAGCTCGATCGCGAAGTGCCCGACAGCGCCCGCGCCGCCGGCCACGAGCACGGTCTTGCCGCGCACCGGCCCGTCGGCGAACAGGCACCGGTGCGCGGTCAGCGCCGGAACGCCGAGGCTCGCCCCAAGCTCGCCGGAGGCCCCGTCTGGCAGTGGGACCGCCCCGCGATCAGGAACGACGCACCACTGCGCGGCCGTGCCCCACTTCCGGCCCGCGGCCGCCATCCACACCCACACCCGCTGCCCGATCCGGCCTGGGTCGACGCCGTCGCCGACCGCGTCGATCACCCCGGCCCCGTCGTGGTGCGGGACCTGAAAGCCCTCGATCGGCCGCGGTGTCAGCCCGCTGCGCGACTTCCAGTCGGTCGGGTTCACGCCGGAGAACTCGATCTTGACCCTGACCTCGCCTGGTCCAGGCTCGGGCCGTTCGACGTCGGTGACCCGCAGCACCTGTGATGCTGCGCCATAGCGGTCATACAGCGCGGCTCGCATTGCCGTTCTCCCGTCTGGGCGGGTCGTGCGGCCGCCCGGCGACTTTCCCGACCGAGTCACATCATCCCACGTGCCCAGCCCGCCTCGCCTGGCGCGCCCGCCCCGCTCAGCACGTCCGCCAAGGCCAGATCGGACAGGACAGGAGCCGGATCGTGCAGACTAAGCCGGTGAGCATCGATATGACCGAGTCACGTGAACCGACCGATTCCAGGAAGCCCGGTGACCTGGGGGGACCCGAGGATCCGCGTGACCCGCGCGGGCTGCGGGCCGACGCGCCCCTGCTCGACGCCTGGCTCGGGTTCTCCGCCCAGGCGCATGACGGGCGGCTCACCGCGATGTCGGTGCCCGGCCACAAGCAACGCCAGGACCTGACCGGCGCCGTCGTGGCCGGCGACGTGCCGCTGTACGGGGGCCTCGATTCGATCAAGCACGCCGACGTGCCGCGCGCCGACGCCGAGGCCAGGGCCGCGGCGCTGTGGGGCGCGGACTGGTGCCGGTTCAGCGTGGCCGGATCCACGCACGGTAACCAGGCACTCGCGCTGGCCGTCGGGTCGCCGGGCCGGGAGATCATCGTGACCCGGATCTTGCACAAGTCGCTCCTGCTCGGCCTGGTGCTCGCGGGCCTGCACCCGGTGTGGGTGCGGCCAGAGATGGACGCCAAGACCGGCCTGCCCGCCGGGGTCGCCGTCGACACCGTTCGCGCCGCGCTGCGCGAGCACCCCGACGCGTGCGCCGTCTTCCTCGGCGACCCTTCCTACGTGGGCACGACCGGCGACCTGGCCGGGCACGCTGTCGCCGCGCACGAGGCCGGCGTGCCGCTGCTCGTCGACTCGGCCTGGGCGGCGCACTTCGGCTTCCATCCGGACCTGCCGCCACACGCGATCGCGGCCGGGGCCGACGCGATGGTGACTAGCGCGCACAAGGCGCTGCCCGCCTATACCCAGGCCGCGATCGTGCTCGCCCGCACCGACCGGCTCGGCCCTGCCAGCTTGGACCGGGCCAGGCTCGACCGGGCCTTCGACGCGACCCACACCACCAGCCCGGCGGGCTCGATCATGGCGAGCACCGATGCCGCGCGGGCGCTGCTCGCCAGCGACGGCCACCACCTGTGCGCGCGGCTGCTCAGCTGCGTCGCGGCGGCCAGGCTCAGGCTCTCGCGGGTACCCGGCATCCGCGTGCTCGACGGCCCGGGCGTGGAGCCGACCAAGCTGGTCGTGCTGCTCGCCGGCGCGGGCGCGAGCGGGTACGCGATCGAGGCCGACCTGATCGCCGCTGGGATGCCGGTGGAGAGCGCGGACCGGGACACGGTGATCCCGATTGTCACGATCGCCGACGATGAGCGGCAGGTATCCGCGTTCACCGAGGTGCTCATCGCGTCGATCGAGCGGCACAGGGGAATCCCGCGCACCCCGGCAACGGCCGCCTCCTGGACCGTCGTCCCGCAGACCGTGCTCTCGCCCAGGGATGCCTTCTTCTCGCGGAACGAGACCGTTGCAGCCGGCGCCGCGGTCGGCCGGGTCAGCGCCGAGCTGATCGCCCCCTATCCGCCCGGCGTGCCGGTGCTCGCGCCAGGAGAGCTGATCACCGCGCAGGCGCTCGAGTCGCTTCGCGAGGTCAAGGCCGACGGGGGCCGGATCGCCTATGCCGCGGACCCCTCGCTCGCCACGCTCCAGGTCATCACCAAGTGAGGCCGGGCGCGGCGGGTTCGCGCCCGGCCTCAGCCGGGCCGACCTTGGCTCATCTGGTGCAGCCTGGCCGGTTTCTCTGCATATCTGGTCAAACCGATCAGTCCATCAGGTCGAACTCGCCGTCCTTGACGCCGGCGATGAACGCTTCCCATTCCGAGGTGGTGAAAGCGAGCGCTGGGCCGTCCGGGTCCTTGGAGTCACGCATCAGGTAGAGCATGTCCTCGCCGGATTTATGCGGTGCCACCGTCGCGTCCTGCGTCGCCGTGACCTCGACGCAGTTGCCGCCGTTGGTTCCGCTGTAACTGGCCTTGCGCCACAGCCCGACCTCGACGCAGTTGCCGCCGTTGGTTCCGCTGTAACTCGCCTTGTGCCACCTCACTGTTGTTGTGAGGTCCATGACTTTGCTGCTTCCTCTAGTAGTGCCAGCGAGGCGCGCCTCGGAAGCGCCTCGGTGCCCAGCGTAGTCCACTTGGTGATCAGCGTGCTGACTTGTTCGGAGTCTTGTACAACCTGACCCTGAATCGCGGTTTCCTGATAGGCGACGCTCGGCTCGCTCTTGAAATCGGCGACCGCGAAGCCTCCGCCATTCAGGCCCTCGTGCGCGCCCACGGTCACCGGGATGACCTCGATGACGACGTTCGGCAGCTGCGCGGCATCGACGAGCCGGCTGACCTGCTCGAGCATCACCGGCCGGCCGCCGACGGGGCGGCGCAGCACAAACTCATCCAGGATCACCCAGAGCGTCGGCGGCTGCGACCTGGTCAAGATCTCCTGGCGCTTGAGCCTGGCCGCGACCTGCTCGTCGATTTCGTGCTCGGTCGCGCCGATCCTGGTGCCGAGCAGCGCGCGGGCGTACATGTCGGTCTGGAGCAGGCCAGGCACCACCGATGACTCGTATCCGCGCAGCGTGGTCGCCGCGGCCTCGCGCTCTGGCCAGTCCTGGAACCAGTCAGGATATGCCTGGTAATTCATTCCGTGTTCGAACTGATCCCACAACGCGATGAGTGCCCCGTGCGTGCCGAGTTCGGCCACGCTGTCGATGTCGGCCGTGGTCGGCCGGGTCGGCACCCGCCAGCCGTTCTCGTAGGCGCTGATCAGCTTTCCTGAGACGTGCGCCAAGGTGGCGAGCTGATCTTGGGTGAGCCCTGCCTTGGACCGGTAGAACTTCAGCATCGCGCCGAAGACCTGGCGCGGGGTTCCCTCGGGGGCGGATTCCTGCGATGACATCGATACCTCCCGCTACAGCGGCCCTACATGGCGGATCACGACTGCCACAGCGCCCCGCTCGGGAGACACATCAACGCCGTGCCGCCTTGTTTCATTTATAATGCAGATCTGCCCGCAGCACAGTGGTTACCTTAATACCCGAAGAAAAAGGCCCGAGCCAGGCGGGAGATTAACCAATTGCGTGCGTCGGTAGTAATGCCAACAACGGGGC
>JASIBM010000173.1 GCA_030045175.1 Streptosporangiaceae bacterium
GTGTCGTGGCTGATCTCGCCGGAGGCGTCGTACGTCACGGGCACCGACATCGAGGTCAGCGGGGGGTTCTGAGCCGCGGGCCGCCAGCGGGCGATCACCTCTTCGCCGGAAGGAGGAGTGAGATGACGCGCACCCCGCAGGAAGTCATGGCCCATCACAGCCAGGCGCTCCGCGCCGGGAACCTTGATGAGATCGCCGCCGACTTCGCCGATGACGCCGTGGTGATCACGCCCGGGTCCGTGCAGCGCGGCAAGGCCGGTGCCAGGGAGGCGTTCTCGCAGCTACTCGCCGACCTGCCCGACGCCGCCTGGAACACGAAGCGGCATGTTCTGGCCGGTGACGTGCTCTTCCTTGAATGGTCCGCGGACGCCGCGAATTCGCGCGCCGACGACGGCGTCGACACGTTCGTGTTCCGCGACGGCATGATTCAGGCGCAGACGGTCCGCTACACCCTGCAGCCCAAGGCCTGATGCGAACTTTCATGATCGGGGTCGTTTGTCAGTTGTGGTAGCTGACAGGCGACCCCGATCATGGTCCGGCAGCGCCCTCGCGGGTAGTACATCGATTGCTGGACGAATGTGACGTCGCCGCGTTCCTTGGCCATCAGCGCCAGCGCAGCCGCCATGTTGCCGCCCACCGACTCGCCGGCGACCGCCATGCGGCTGGCGTCCAGGCCCTTGGACGCCCCGTTGCGCGTGATCCACTGCGCGGCGGCGTAACCCTGCTCGATCGCGGTCGGGTAGCGGGCTTCCGGCGATGGCGTGTACTCCACGAACGCGATCGCGGCACCGGAGCCCACGGCTAGCTCGCGCACGAGCCGGTCGTGCGTGCCGGCGTTGCCGAGAATCCAGCCCCCGTCGTGCATGTACACGATGACAGGCAGCTTGCCTGTAGCGCCCTTCGGCTTGACGAGCCGCACCCGGACGTCGCCCACCGGGGCGGGAACCGTGATCCACTCTTCGTCGACCGGGAGCTTGCTGACGGGCGCGGACTGCGCGTCGTCGAGGATCTTCCTGGCGTCGGCCGGTGACATCTGGTACAAGAACGGCGGCTTCGCGAACGCGTCAGCGAGTTGCTTAGCCTCGGGCTCGAGGACGATCGGGCTGGCAGCGGTCATCAGAAGGCTCCTCACGCGAGGTCCGGCCATGGCGCCTGCGGGAAGCGCGTGATGCCTCCTATCTGGCTGTCCCGCACGTGCTGGCCCCTGGGCTAGGCGGTCGCTCGCCTCCGCAATGCCAATCCGTGGGCTCCGCGTTGGGATAGCGTTGCTGCCAGCGGGTTCCTGGCATGGGCGAAAAGGGTCGGACGCTGAAGCTTGATCAGATACTGGGCGCGCGACTTGGCCGGCCTGGTCGGCTCGGCTCGCTGGGCCGGCTCGGCTCCGCGTCGGCGCGCTGGCTCATCTCGTCGCCGGCGCGCCGGGTCGCGCTGGCATTGCTGCTGATCGGGCTGGTGCTGCTCCCTGGCACAGCGGCCAGCGTGGCCTCCAGGCTGTGCCGGTCCGGCGACTGCCTGCTCGACGGGCGGGTGCTCTGGTCCCGGCGGCTGCCCGGTGCCTGGGTGGCCGAGAACGGCGTCGAGGGAACGGTTTACGCCCAGGGGCAGGCATACGCCGCCGTCGGTGACGCAGTCGCGGTGATCGGCTATGACACCACCGTGGCCGCCTACGCCGAGGCGACCGGCATTCCCTTCTGGACGACCACCCTGAGCGTGCCCGCCGGTTCGCAGATCGTCGCGGTCGACGCCTGGCCGGGCGTGGTCACCGTGGGCGTCACGCTCCCGCCGGACGCCGCCACGCCCGGCGTGGCCACGCAGCGGCGGGAGTTCGTCCTTGACGAGAGCACCGGCAGGCAGGTCAGGGCGTACCCGGCCGCCTTGTACGGCGGCGCGGTCGCCGCCAGCCGTCGGCGTACGGTGATCGTCGGGCCGACGTCGGTCACCAGTTACGCCAACGCGTCCGGCGCGGCCGTCTGGCGTGATCCGACCGGCCCGGCCGGGCAAGCCTGGCAGGTAGATGGCGCGTTCCTGTACGTCACGGTCTCCGCTCGCGGCGCGCTCGGCAGCGGGCCGGTCATGGCGGTCCGCCGGATCAACCTGCGCACCGGCGCCGAGCGGCTGGTCGAGCCGCCGAGCGGGTCGTTCCAAGGCGCGCTGAGCGGGGCTGTCGGCGGCGTCCTGCTGTTCAGCGGCCCCGCCGGGCTGACCATGTACCGCGCGGCGACCGGAGAGATGATCGCCCAGCGTCCCGGCGCGGTGATCGAGGGCGTTGACCCGGTGCGGCAGGTGCTCTATGCGGACACCGCCCGCGCGCTCATCGGCATCGACCCGGATACGGGAATGAACGAGCCCGGCGCATCGGTGCCCGGACCCCTGCAAACCTATGGCGTACGCGACGGCGTCGCGCTCGGCCTCGACCCGGGCGCGTCCGGCGCGGCATGGGGCTACAGCATCGCGGGGCGGCGCGTTCTCTGGACGACCAGGTCGCTGCCCTGGCCGCACTACTTCGTCGACCCGACCGGCATCGGCGGCAGCGCAGACCCGTCGAGCGACACCGTCGTGCTCGTTACCTGCGCGAGCACCGGACAGGCAGTGCCGGCCGGCTCTGCGCTGGCCGGCGGGCTGATCTGCCGCAGCCCTATGCTCGTCGCGATCAGGCGCTAGCTTGGCGCCAGCGCGGGGGCCTCCGCCTCGCGTTCGGCCCGCTTGTGCCATCGCCCAACTCGTCCGTGATCGCGCCTCCTGCGCGTAACCTAGGTCAGGCACACTTGTGCACCAAGCGCCTGTAGCTCAGCCGGACAGAGCGGCTGCCTTCTAAGCAGCGGGTCGCAGGTTCGAGTCCTGCCAGGCGCGCTTGGCTAGTCTGACCAGTGGAAACGCTGGCCAGAGCCGGGCGGTAGCGGAGCTACGGCGCTCGTACAGCAGATAACTTTAGAATCTGCGGTACCCTGCTGGCATGGCC
>JASIBM010000174.1 GCA_030045175.1 Streptosporangiaceae bacterium
ACGGGCGAGCGCGGTTCTGGTGGCTCCGATCTCCATGCCACGCCCGCCGGGCCGATGGTCAAGGAAGAGGTCGGGCCGGACGACGTCGCCGACGTGGTGTCCGCGTGGACGGGCATCCCGGCCGGCCGGCTGCTCGAAGGCGAGACGGGGAAGCTGCTGCGGATGGAGGCCGAGCTCGGGCGCAGGATCGTCGGTCAGGCCAGGGCCGTGCAGGCCGTATCGGACGCGGTTCGCCGCTCTAGGGCCGGCATCGCCGATCCCGACCGCCCTTCGGGCTCGTTCCTCTTCCTCGGGCCGACCGGCGTCGGCAAGACCGAGCTGGCCAAGGCGCTCGCTGAATTCCTGTTCGACGACGAGCGAGCCATGATCCGGATCGACATGAGCGAGTACTCCGAGCGCCATTCGGTCGCCAGGCTGGTCGGAGCGCCCCCGGGCTACGTGGGCTATGAAGAAGGTGGCCAGCTCACCGAGACCGTGCGGCGGCGACCGTACTGCGTCGTCCTGCTCGACGAGGTGGAAAAGGCGCACCAGGAAGTCTTCGACATCCTGCTCCAGGTGCTCGACGACGGCAGGCTGACCGATGGCCAGGGCCGGACGGTTGACTTCAGGAACACCATCTTGATCTTGACCTCCAATCTCGGCTCGGCCTTTATCGCGGATCCGGCCCTAGCCGAGGCAGCGAAGAAAGACGCGGTGATGTCGGTTGTCAGATCGACGTTCAAGCCGGAGTTCCTGAATCGGCTCGATGACATCATCCTGTTTGACTCGCTGTCCACCGAGGAGCTCACGCAGATCGTTGACCTCCAGGTCACCAGGCTGGCGCGGCGGCTTGCCGACCGGCGCCTGACGCTGAACGTCACGCCGGCGGCCAGGGAATGGCTCGCGGTGACCGGGTTCGATCCTGTCTACGGGGCACGCCCGCTGCGCCGGCTCATTCAGTCAGCGATCGGGGACCAGCTTGCCCGCGAGCTGCTCGCCGGCGAGATCGGCGATGGCGACGAGGTGCTCGTCGACCTCGACGCGGAGTCGGACGCCCTTACGGTCGGCGTGGCAGACAGGCCTACCGCAGAGCGCTAGGGCCGGCTGGTGCCAGCGCTCTGGCGAGGGTCTTGCGGCGGCTCAGACGTTGAGCATCCGGTCGTACTCATCCTCGGGCAAGCGCAGGTCGTTGCGGATCCGGTACCGAATGCGCAGCAGATCGTTCAGGTCGGAGCCGCTCGCCGCCTGATCGCCTCGCTCGCCGCCGCCCGGCGCTGGCGGGTCCCCTTGGGCGTTCAGAATCAGCTCTACGCCAGCGGTCGCCCACTCCAAGGCGCCAGCCAGGTCCTCCTGCTCGACAAGCAACTCCATCATCAGGTCGCAGGTGCGCGCGTCGGCCTTGCCCTGCGACTTCAGTTCTTCGATCATCGCCCGAGCCTGCGCCTCACGACCTAGCTGGAACAGGGCCCGGCAGATGGGCACCCGCGGATCCACCTCCACCGGCCCGCCGTCGGCCAGCGCCAGCTCGAGGTCGGCCACCGCCGCAGCCGGGTCGCCGGCCAGCAGCCACTGCTCACCTGCTCGGACGAGGGCCTCGGCGCGTGGCATCGACGCCGTCGAGGTACCTGTCCTGGCCAACGCACTCATCCGCTCGGCGGCGGCTAGGTTATCGCCCGTGCAGGCCGCGTCGAATTCGATGGCGTCGAACTCTTCCCGGCTAAGGAACCCCACGTTTACCAACGTACCCACCATGGGGTGGTTTCAACGGCGCTCGATTTCATGACGCGACAGCGCCTGGCGGCGGCGGTTATCGCCTGGCCCCTTCCAGGGCGTCCCAGAAGCCGCGTCGCAGGGAATGGCGCACTTCGTCGTGCAGCAGCGAGTCGATGGGCAGCGCCGAGCCTTGCAGCAGCCTCGCTTCAAGATCGGACGGCATTCTCGGCTTGCGGGCAAGCACCGCGTCTAGCCACAGTCCAGGTGCGTCTCGGCCTACCGACTCGCCGAAGCTGAAGCCCTCGGCGTGCGCCGCCTGCACGGCTTCCGGCAGCGGGACCGATACCGGTGGCGCGGCACGAAGCGGTGTCAAGGCAGCGGGTTGGGGCTGCGCGGCGTACGACCCTGGCGGTCCGAAGACAGCTCCGGCCACCGGCGGGTTGGCTGGCCGGATGAGGCTCGGCGCGACCGGAGCCGGATACATGGATGCGGTCTGACTGCCGAGCGGGCCAGGCTGACCCGTGCCGAACGGGCCAGGCTGACCCGTGCCGATCTGACCTGGACCGGCCTGGGCGAGCCCGGCTTGCGCCGGTCCCTGCAACGGGTCCGCTTGGGCTGGCCTTTGCATGGGGTCTGCCTGCGCCGCGCCGTTCTGGTAGCCGGCACCGTGCTGCACCGGGCCTAGCTGATAGACCCCGCTCTGCGCAGGGCCGGCCTGCGGGGCACCGGGCGGGACGGCCCCGTTCTGGTGCGCAGGAACCTGGCCCGGCGAGCCGTACGTGCCGACGCCGTTGCGACCACCGTCCCCGTTCGATCCGGTCGGCTGGTAGCCGCCCGGCTGAGCGCCGGCAGGCTGGAAGCCGCCAGCCTGAATGCCGCCGGCACCAGGATCGGAGGCGTAGCCGAGGGGGGGCTGCGCGTGGTAACCGGTTGCCGCGCCGCTGTCCGGTCGACCCGGCAACCTGCCGTTCAAGCTCGGCCCGCCGTAGCCGGACGAGCCGTTGTGCACCGGCGCCCCTGGGTAGTCGTTCCTGGTCACCCCGTTCTGTCCTGATCCGGGTGTCAGATCGGACAGGCCGCTGGCAGCAGGACCATAGTGGACGCCGCTCAGGTAGCCGTCGCCGGGCATCGATTGCTGCAGGGGGGCTCCTCCCCGCGCCGCCCCGTTCAGGTAGCCGGGTACCAGCGGAACAGGGCCGACCTGCGAAGGCCCGCCCGCCGCCGGCGCGGGGCCACCTGATGCGTGGCCGACCTGCCCCGGGCCGACGGGCGCGGCGCCGATTTGCCCGGAACCAGCTTGCGCGGAACCGGCTTGCACAGGGCCGATTTGCACAGGGCCGACTTGGGCCTGGCCACCCGTCATGTGCCCTGGGCCAGCCTGGCCGGAGACGGCGTACCCATGGCCGACCTGACCTGGGCCGACCTGACCTGGGCCGATCTGACCTGGGCCGATCTGAGCTAGGGCGACGTAGGACTGGATGCCTGATGCGCCGTGGTCGCCAGGCGCGGGAGCGCCAAAGCCGGAATGAGCGGGCGGACCGGCGGAGGCCGCGCTCATGACGACCGGGTCGCCGAGCAACTGGGCATCGGCAGACGGGTACTCAGCGGAGGGGTACTCAGCAGCCGGGTACAGGGCAGCCTGCGCCGGCGCGGCGGCCAGCGCGCGCCCATGTCCGGGCAGTGGGCCTACCAGCGAGCCAGCGACACCAGACCCACGCGACCCGATCGCTTCTTGCCCGCGCAACTCGTTCGCCGAAGTCGGCTCTGCGCCACGAATCAGCTCGACAAACGGCCGCAGGTGCACGCCAGAGATCTCGACTATGTCATCGCATTCCTGTCGCAAGGGCTGGGGGATGGTCCAGCTACCGTCGGCAGAGATGTGCAGTATTACCACGCGAAGGCCAAGGTCCTGCACCTCGGTGACGATCTCGGCAAGGTGCTCGTCGGCGCTTGCGATGAACGCGTCGCTGATGGCCCCGTTCTTGGCCAGGGTAACCAGGTCACGCCGCAGCGGGGTTTCAATGCCCTCGCGCCGGCCAGGCCGCGTGTTCACGAGCCTCAGCTTGAGGCCCGGCATCTCGGCCAGGGCCTCTTGCTCAGGTGTCCTGACCCCTTCCAGCGCGGTCTCATACCAGTAGCAGCGCAGCACAGGCAGGCCGGTACGATCCTTCGCCAGGCCCGCGAGCAGCGTGAGCAGGCCTGCGTGATTCCAGGAAACGGAGTCGCGGCGCCGCGTGCCGTGAACGGCCATAGCGCCGTCGGCTAGGGCATAGCTTGCATCAACGAAGAGTGCGCAGCGATCCACCCGACACCATCCTTTCCCCTGACGCGAGACGTTACCAGCGCCTAGCGGCCTTCGTGACCCATAGCGCAGATCGCCGCACGGTGCTGGTAGGTCGTATCCATCGGCCGGTAGGCTCGTCTGCTGTGACCGACCGGGCCAGCCTGCTCGCCGAGATCAAGGCGCATGCCGTCGTGCACGGCGCGGTCACCTTGAGCTCTGGCCAGCAGGCCGACTGGTACATCGACCTGCGGCGGGTGCTGCTGCACGGGCCGGCGGCGCGGCTGGCCGGCCGGGTGATGCTCGACCTGACGGCGGAACTCGCCTACGAGGCGGTCGGAGGGCTGACGCTCGGCGCCGATCCCGTCGCCACCGCGATGATGCACGCGGCCACCGAACGCGGCAGGTCGCTTGACGCCTTCATCGTCCGCAAGTCCGAGAAGACGCACGGCATGCAACGCCGCATAGAAGGGCCTGACGTCGCCGGGCGGCAGGTCCTGGCCGTGGAGGACACCTCGACAACAGGCGGCTCGGTCCTGGCGGCCATCGATGCGCTAGCCGAGGCTGGCGCTGACGTCGTCGGCGTCGCCGTCGTCGTCGACCGGGGCGCACGTCCGGCCGTCGAGCGCAGGGGCTTGCGGTACCTGGCCGCGTTCGATGCCGCGGACCTGCGCTTAGCTGATCGGGCCGGGACGGAGGATACTAAGGGCCTACGGGACAGGCCCGCAGGCGCGTCCTGGGCTGGAGGCCTGCGGGACACGCCCCGGGGACGCGACCGACTCAAGGAGCGTTTGCCATGCCCATCGCGACACCAGAGATCTACGCGTCGATGCTGGATCGCGCGAAGGAGCGCGGATTCGCCTATCCAGCGATCAACGTGACGTCCAGCCAGACGCTCAACGCCGCGCTGCGAGGATTCGCCGACGCGGAAAGCGATGGCATCATCCAGGTGTCCACGGGCGGTGCTGAGTACCTGTCCGGCGCGGCCGTCAAGGACATGGCGGCTGGCGCGATCGCGCTGGCCGAGTTCGCCACGGCGCTGGCGGCCAGGTACCCGGTGCACATCGCGTTGCACACGGACCACTGCCCCAAGGACAAGCTGGACGGGTACATGCGCCCGCTGCTGGCGGTTTCCAGGGAGCGCGTGGCGCGGGGCGAAGAGCCGGTCTTCCAGTCGCACATGTGGGACGGCTCGGCCGTGCCGCTCGCCGAGAACCTGCAGATCGCCGCCGAGCTGCTCGCCGACTGCGTGGCCGCAAGGACCGTGATGGAGCTCGAGATCGGCGTCGTGGGCGGCGAGGAGGACGGCGTCGTCGGCGAGATCAACGAGAAGCTGTACAGCACGCCGCAGGATGCCCTCGCGACCGCGGCGGCGCTCGGGCTCGGTGAACGCGGCCGGTACATCCTCGCCGCCACGTTCGGCAACGTGCACGGCGTCTACAAGCCGGGCAACGTCAAGCTGCGGCCATCGATACTCAAGGAGATCCAGGACGAGGTCGGCGCGGTGCATGGCAAGAAGAACCCGTTCGACCTGGTGTTCCACGGCGGCTCAGGCTCGGCGCTCGAAGAGATACGCGAGGCGATCTCCTATGGCGTCGTGAAGATGAACGTGGACACCGACACCCAGTACGCGTTCACCCGGCCGGTAGCCGGGCACATGTTCACGCACTACGACGGGGTGCTCAAGGTCGACGATGAGGTGGGCGACAAGAAGGCATATGATCCGCGCACCTGGGGCAAGGCCGCCGAGGCCTCGATGGCCGCGCGAGTGGTGCGCGCCTGCGAGGACCTGCTCTCAGCGGGGACAAGGCTGACCTAGCGGGCAGCGGAAATCGCGTCGAACTCCGCGTCGGTCAGCTCGACCGATGCGGCGGCGACGTTCTCCTCGAGGTGCCTGACCGAGCTGGTGCCAGGAATCGGCAGCATGACAGGGGACCTGCGCAAGAGCCACGCCAGCGCTAGCTGCGCGGGCGTGGCCGGCGACTGTCTTGCCAGCTTGGCGAGCGCGCCACCCGGCTTGGCCAGCTCGCCGGTCGCGACGGGAAACCATGGTATGAAGCCGAGTCCCTCTCGCTCGCAGTAGTCGAGCACGGCCTCGGATTGCCGGTTGACCACGTTGTACAGGTTTTGCACCGAGGCGATGCTGGTAATCAGGCGCGCCTGGGTAAGTTCATCGACATTTACTTCGGAAAGGCCGATCAGCTCGATCTTGCCCGCACGGCGCATCTCATCGAGCACGCCGACCTGGTCGGCAAGTGGCACCTGCGGGTCGATCCTGTGTAGCTGGTACAGCTTGATGGTGGGAACGCCGAGCCTGCGCAGGCTCATCTCCACGCACTGCCTGAGGTACTCGGGCCTGCCGAGCGGATGCCACTGGTTCGGGCCGGTCCTGACTAGCCCGCCCTTGGTCGCGATCGTCACGCCGTCGTACGGGTACAAGGCCTGCCTGATCAGATCCTCGCTGACCTCAGGGCCATAGGAGTCGGCGGTGTCGATGAAATCGACGCCGAGCTCGACCGCCCGGCGCAGCACCGCTATCGCCTGATCCCGGTCCGGTGGATCACCCCAGATTCCTGGCCCGGTGATCCGCATCGCGCCGAACCCAAGCCGGGTGACCGGGATGGCGCCGCCGAGTGAGAACGCGCCGCTTGGCGCCGCGCCCTTGGCCGGTGGGGTGACTTCTGCCATACGACCAACCTAACCCCCCGAGCCCGACGTGCCTCATCCGCCTCTCGGACGCTGTCTCCTCTCGCTTGGCGGCCAGGTAGCAAGATGGTGGGCTATGACACACGAGAACCTGCTGGCAAGCCCGACCCCGCCGCCCACGTACCTGCCCGAGAACAGCGACGCCGCCAGGGCGCTGCGAGACGGGGACGATCCGGCCACGGTGGCCGCGAGATACCCCTCGTGCAGCGCCGCGTGGGCCGCGCTTGCCGAGCGGGCGCTGCACGAGGATCCGGTGGCCGCCTACGCCTACGCCAGGACGGGCTACCACCGCGGACTTGACCAGTTGCGCCGGGCCGGCTGGCGCGGGCACGGGCCGATTCCCTGGGAGCACGAGCCCAACCGTGGCTTCTTGCGCTCGCTCTACCTGCTCGG